>JAFUXY010000371.1 GCA_017477005.1 Lachnospiraceae bacterium
AGTTCTATCGGAATCCGGATCAGTGGAAGCTGTTGGTGCAGACCTATGCGCCGGAGCTGATCGAGCGGTTTGGCAAGAAGTTGAAGATCTGGAGTGCGGCTTGTTCGACAGGCGATGAGCCTTATTCACTGGTGATGGCGTTGTCTGAATTGATCGATATCAATCAGATTACGATCACGGCGACCGATCTGGACAAGCAGGTGATCGCGCAGGCGAAGACGGGTCTGTATTCGGAGAAGAGCATTGCGGGTGTACCGGATGCCTACAAAAAGAAATACTTCACCAAGGTGGGAGCGTCCTACAAGATTGCCGACCAGATCAAGCGTCGGGTGCAGTTCAAGCAGCACAATCTTCTGTTGGACAAGTATGTGACCGATTACCATTT
This sequence comes from Lachnospiraceae bacterium, assembly GCA_017477005.1. Classification (GTDB taxonomy): domain Bacteria; phylum Bacillota; class Clostridia; order Lachnospirales; family Lachnospiraceae; genus RGIG4930. Next base: position 386 of record JAFUXY010000371.1, read on the forward strand.
GATCGTTTGCCGAAATGTATTGATCTACTTTACAGAAGAGGCAAAGCGAGATGTGTACGTGAAATTCAACAAGTCGTTGGCCCCCCACGGACTTTTGTTCATCGGAAGCACCGAGCAGGTGATGGACTACAAAAATATCGGATACAAGAGGCGTTCTTCTTTCTTCTATGAGAAAGAGTAGCACCACTGCATCATTTTTAGTTTGAAAATCTTAGAAGCAGACCTACGCAGGTACGAAGAAATTCTTCGTTTGTATTTGCGGGGTCTGTTTTTATGTATAGGGTATCGTCGTCGAACTTGCTTCGAAACTGTTTTTCACCGGCGAACAGTTCCGGGTGCTTTCGCACGAAGGCGGCGTCAAAGCCCAAAAAGCGGCCGTTTACCGCAGAATAGCATTCGTCGCGTTTGGCGGGGCGTTTTTGTTCGGCCGGGACCGTGGCGGCAAGCATTTTGGGAACGATGATTTCCTCTCGCAGCAGATAGATGTACTGCGCCGGATAGGGGAGAAAGTATTTGAGGGTTCCGGAATAGAGGGTCAGCGCCGCTTTGAGCCGGTCTTCTTCGACGATACAATAGAAGGACGGCCGCTGGATGCGGAGCGGTTTGGGAACAGGTGTCTCAAAGGAGCAGGTCACAAAGAGATGCCCATCCTCGAAATCCCAATCCGTGTCTTGGATCTGCAGATTTTCGGGGCGCAGTTTTCCATAGGAGAGTATGGGCAGGATGCGGATCATGCCCTTGACATCCTCGAAGTTGTGCAGAAGCAGGAGGTCTTCGTCTTTGGGATCCTGGGTTTTTGCGTATCTCCGGTAGACAGGGATCAGCTTGCCGCCATCATACTCGTCTTTTCGTTCCACGTCCAAAAACGCTTCGATGGAGGTCTGGTTGAAATGGGACAGGGGCAGCAACTCCTTGTTCTGCCGGATCTGGCGCAGCAGATCGATCGAAACGAGCGGATCCGTGGCGTTTTCGTCTGCGTCCAGCCTTTGTCTGGCTTCGGGAGCGATCCCGAGCGCTTCCGCTCTTTTTTTGAGAAAGGGCAGGTCAAATCGCTCCCCATTGAAGGTAATGATCTTGTAAAACGACCCTAGCTCTTCCAAAAAGGCAGAGAGAATGTCGGCTTCCTCCGCGGGCGTTTCAGCGAGATAGAGGGTGATATGGAGGCTTTTTTCCTTTAATGAGGCGGTGCCAATCAGATAAATCGGATCTTTTTCCGCCGAAAAACCCAGTGTTTCGATATCGGTAAACAGCATATCTTCGGAGAGAAAGGGTTCGCTGCCTGGAAACTTCGCCGTTTCTTCCTCGTAATGGATCGTCTTCATAGATGCTTCCTTTCTGTGAATTTTGCTCTTTATGAAGTGTTTTTTGGGAAAATGGGATCGAATTCGCGTTCTTTGTCTTTGATTGACGCATTTCTTATAAAATAATACTAAAAATATTATATTTTTCAAACAATTTTCTAAAAAAAGTGCTATAATAGGATGGCTACGCTTTTTTGCAGATGTAGTTTGGTTATAGGTGTATGAATTCTATGAAAGAGGGGTACAACGTATGGGTCTGAAGACTTTTAAGGGCGGTGTGCATCCTTATGACGGCAAGGAATTGTCAAAATCCAAGCCAATCAAGGAGCTGCTGCCTAAAGGGGATCTGGTCTTTCCCCTGTCCCAACACATAGGCGCGCCCGCCAAGCCCATAGTAGCGGTAGGAGATACCGTCTTAAAGGGGCAGAAAATTGCGGAAGCTGGCGGTTTCGTGTCAGCGCCTGTGTATTCTTCCGTGTCCGGCAAGGTGAAGGCCATCGAGCCGCGGAGAGTCGCTGTTGGAGATATGGTCAATTCCATTATCATTGAAAGCGACAATCATTTCCTGGAGGTGGAGTACGAAGAGACTCCCGATGTTTCGTCCTTATCAACGGAGAAGATCATTGAAAAGATCAAAGAAGCCGGTGTGGTGGGGATGGGCGGCGCTGGATTTCCAACGCACGTCAAGCTCTCGCCCAAGGATCCGAGCAAGATCGAGTATATTATTGCCAATTGCGCTGAGTGCGAGCCCTATCTGACTTCGGATTATCGTAGGATGATCGAGGAGCCGGAGAAGCTGGTAGAGGGTATGAAGATCGTGCTTTCGATGTTCCCGAACGCAAAGGGCGTTTTCGGCATCGAGGACAACAAGCACGACTGCGTGGAAGTGATGCAGAAGCTTACGGCCGGGGACAGCCGCCTCGAAGTGGCGGAATTGATGACGAAATATCCGCAGGGCGGCGAGCGTCAGCTGATCAAGGCTGTGACAGGTCGGGAGATCAATTCCAAGATGCTCCCGGCGGATGCGGGCTGCATTGTGGACAATGTGGAGACGCTGGTGGCCATTTACAACGCGGTGCGATTTGGAAAGCCGCTGATGAACCGGATCTTCACGGTGACTGGAGATGCGGTCTGCGATCCGAGGAATTTCTATATCAGCATCGGGACTGATTTCAGCGAATTGCTGGAGGCGGCCGGTGGATTGGTTTCCGGCGGAGCCAAGAAGATGATCGCAGGCGGGCCGATGATGGGCTTTGCTTTGTTCGATCTGCATATTCCGGCCACCAAGACTTCGTCTGCGCTGCTGTGTTTGACTGAGGATGAGGCTTCCAAATACGAAACGACGGCTTGTATCAACTGCGGCCGCTGCGTGGAAGCGTGTCCGGAGCAATTGGTGCCTTCGAAGCTGGCGGATTTTGCCGAGCGGGGACAGAAGCCGGAGTTTGAACGGTGGTACGGTCTCGAGTGCGTGGAATGCGGAAGCTGCAGCTTTGGCTGTCCGGCCAGGAGGCATTTGGCGCAGGCAATCAAGACCATGAAGAAACAGGTACTGGCAGACAAGAGAAAGAAGAGTACTCTCGGAAACTTGATAGAATTATAGTGAATTTGCACAATAAATAGTTAGCATTATGGCGGTGATAGTTTGTCGGGGGATAAGCAGTTCGATGGTTTATAAAAAAGCGCATGAC
>JAFUXY010000372.1 GCA_017477005.1 Lachnospiraceae bacterium
AACTATTGTTTCTGTGAGTCATATTGGGTTTCCTTTCTTTACAAAGTTAAAATCATACCGCCTACTATATAAATAATAGTAGGGTTTGTCAAACCCCTTGAACATGTGGTAATATAGGACGGTACTAGAAACCTTGCAGTTTAGGAACTGTCACGGAATTGACAAGCAAGATGTATAGATTAATCCGTGATAGTTCCGTAATTCAAGAAAGGAAGAGGAAAGGAACAATGAAAAAGATACTGGCTTTGACACTGGCTTTGGGACTGAGCGCTTCGCTGCTCGCAGGCTGCGGCGGTTCCGGTTCTAGCTCAGGGAGCGCGGACAACGCAGCAGGCTCCGACACCGAAGCGACCGCAGAAGATAGCGCAGCATCCGAACAACTCGTGATGGCGACGAACGCCACCTTCCCGCCGTATGAATTCGTCGAAGGCGGAGATTATGAGGGCATCGATGTGGAGATCGCCGGAAAGATCGCGGAAAAGATCGGCCGCGAGCTCAAGATCGAGGACGTGGAATTTGATACGCTCATCGGCGGCGTCCAAAGCGGCAAGTACGATATGGGCATGGCCGGGATGACGGTGACGGAAGAGCGCAAGCAGAGCGTCAACTTTTCGGACACCTATGCGACCGGCATCCAGTCCGTGATCGTGCCGGATGGCAGCAGTATTACCACGGTGGACGATATTTCTTCTGAGACAAAGATCGGCGTACAGCAGGGCACGACTGGCGATATCTATGCGAGCGAGGATTATGGTGACGACGCAGTGACGCAGTACAAGAACGGCGCGGACGCAGTGCAGTCTCTCATTGCGGGGAAGGTGGATTGCGTGATCATCGACAACGAGCCCGCGAAATCCTTTGTGGAGGCCAACGAAGGGCTGACTATCCTCGATACGAGCTATGCCGAAGAGGATTATGCGATCTGCGTTTCCAAGGACAACGAAGAACTGCTCGGCGAGATCAACGACGCGCTTGGCGAGTTGAAATCCGACGGCACGATCGACAGCATCGTTGAAAAGTATATTTCCGCAGAGTAAAAACCTTTTTGCAAAAGACAAATGCCGGACACGAAACCCGTGTCTGAAGAGTTAGGAGTTTCCTATGCGACTGGCGCTGGCGCAGATGTCTATGGTCAACGACATCAATCGAAATTACAACAAATCTTTGCAGTTTTTGGATCTGGCCGACAACCACAAGGTGGACTTGATCTTTTTTCCGGAGATGCAGTTCACGCCCTTTTTCGCGCAGTACAAAAAGAGGGAAGTGGGAGGCGTGCTGAACCACATTCCGGATGAGTTTGCGATCGAGCTTTCGGACAAACGGATTCAGGCTATGGCGGATCGCTGCAAACGATACGGATTTTTTGCCTCGCCGAACCTCTATATAAAATCAGACGGCGCGTATTACAATATGTCTTTGTGGATAGACCCGGCCGGCCGCGTGTCGGCCAGGTCAAAAACGGTGCATGTCACAAACACCACTGCCTTCCACGAGAAGGAATATTTCACGGAATCCGAAGATGGGTTTTTCGTATACGAAACGCCGTTCGGTCTGGTTGGCATTGTCATCGGCTTCGACCGCCATCTGCCGGAGTCCATTTCCGCTTGCGCCGATCGAGGCGCGGATTTGGTAATCATTCCGGCCGCCAATGTGACTATGGAGCCCTTGCAAATGTATGAATGGGAAGCGCGGGTCGCCGCCTTTCAGAATGGCATTTTTGTCGCTATGGCCAACCGTGTTGGCGACGAGGATGCGCTTTCGTTTGCCGGGGAATCGATTGTTGTGAATCCCGATGGAGATATCGTAGTGAAAGCAGACGACTCCCAGCAATTCATTGTCTGCAATGTGGAACTGTCGGAGGCCGCCGAAGCCCGGAAACGCAGACCGTTTCGGCAGGTCAAAAAGCCCCGTCTGGGACGTGGTCGGTTGTCCTAATACACAATCTCATTCCGTTTTCTCGAATACAGATAGGCGTGGTCGGATAGAATCTCATCGGCAGGCACCTGCGTTCGATTCACTTCGCAGATCATTGCGTCAAGCGCGGCTCTTTCATCTGCGACAGCCTGCGGGATCAGCAGTACCTCGTGGATACTGGAAGGAATGATATAGAAATCGTCGTCGAATTTTTGAGACAGGGACGCCAGCAGATTATCATACAGGATACATCCGGCGCCGTGCAGACGGATTTGGTTGGTGAGCACATACATCGGATAGGCGACTTCCTCCGGTTCAGGAACAAGGTCGTCTCCGGGCGGTGAAATCTCCTTCAGCAAGTCGCGCAGATCGCGCACATCCGAGGCGAGTAGCCGCGGCGTATTTTTCTTCGCCAGTTCAAACAGAGTGTCGGTAGGGACATCCCATAGCGCCAGATGAGAATTTCGAATCTGGATCGTCGCATCGGCCGTCTGCTGCACGGATAGAAGCGCGAGAAAGGTAATCGACAGATCCAGATAATCCATATGCGGAATCTCAGAAAGCAGATCGGTATTCAATTCGCGGTTTACGATGCGAAAGATAATCTGGTCTTTGAGCTTTTCAAAGTCAGAATAAAAGGTCGTGTCAATAGGTTCGGGAAGACGTGCCTTTTCGTATTGGTGGAGCACCTGGCGGCAGATCGTTTCTATGGGTACGCCGTTCCTAAAATCGTTTTTGTAGTAGGCGTTCAAATAAATCGTTGGCGATGCCTGGATGTCTTTGGTCGAAAAGACCAGGCCGTCCAATATGCACTTGTTGTTTTTCTGGATAGTGCGGAGGCTCACTTCGGTCTCCGCTGGAAGCATGGTTTGAATAGATGAAAGAACTTCCGTCAAGAATTTTTCGTATGTCATAAATCCTCCAACCGACATACGTGCAGGGGGAATTGCAAGAAATCCTACGGAATAAACTTGATTATACTCCTTTTGGAAGGAGGTTGTCAACATGAAGAAAGCCTATCAAGCAGCACCATTATTATTCGTTCGCGCTTTCGCATCGATGGTAATCATAGGGATACTTCTTTTTGTCTGCGGCTGCAGCGCGCCGACCCTGCCGACGATACCAAAACCGGTGGTGTCGAACCATTCGGATATTTTTTCTGCGGCTGTTTTTTATTACGATTATTCTGACGCTTATATAGCCTCCGTACGCTCGGAGTTGAACCGCTCTTTGGTCATTTTGGGCATTCCGTACAGCGAATACGATGCCGCCTCGAGCCAATCGACCCAAAACAACCAGATCGAGACAGCTATCGCCGGTGGCGCAAAGCTCTTGATCGTGAATATCGTGAACTCCGGCTCTTCGGATACCTCGGACGCAATCTGCTTGAAAGCGGAAAAAGCAGGGATTCCGGTTATTTTTTTCAATAGGCCGATTGAGGCGGATGGGGACGAAGGGATTATTTTGGATTATTACCATTCCGTTGCTTTTGTAGGAACGGACCCGGCCGAAGCCGGACATTTGCAGGGAGAAATGATTGGCGAATACCTGTGCGAACATTTTGACGAGATCGACATCAACGGAGACGGGCAGATCAGTTATGCGATGTTCAAGGGCGAGGCCAAAAACGCAGAGGCCATTTATCGCACCAAATACGCCGTGGTGGACGCGGATCTGATTTTGAAGAATCACGATCATCCGCCGCTTTATTATTTCAATCCTGATACGGTCGATCAGTTACAGCTCGATCTGACTGGCAAAAGGTCGCAGACTTCTGCCCAGGATAATATGAAGACGAACCTGTCCCTCTTAAACGAGGACATTGGCAACATGAACCAAAT
>JAFUXY010000373.1 GCA_017477005.1 Lachnospiraceae bacterium
ACGGTGGAGGAACCAAACTGTGTACCCTGTATTTTGGCATTGATGACCCCAATATGACCGTTCAAACCACACAAGACGGACACGCTCTTTTCATTATTTTTGCCACTAGTCTCCCACAAACGTACGTTTGAACTTGCTCCAGACGCAGTGACATTGTCTTGGATGGAAGTTTTATCCAACTGGGAAGCGTTTTCTGTTCCGATTGTCAATGTTCTTTCGTTTATCAGGTACACACCGGCGGCATCCTCCACCGTATTTGTAGATAAACGGTTTCCGGAAATCACTACATCGTTTCTAAGCGTCAATGCAGAATTGGTATAGACCCCTCCTCCCTGGATACTCGCAGTATTATTTTTGATCCTTGAATCTTCAATGATCAAATGGCGGTCTGCGCCATCGCTTGCCACAAAGATACCACCTCCGCTTTTGGCAGAGCGATTGTCCTCTATCTTGCAACCGCGAATAGTGGATGATCGGGCAAATATATATACCCCTCCTCCCATTTCAGTCGAAGAGCTGCAGTTTTGGATGGTACAGCCTTCAATCAAGGCATCGGTGGCATTTTTGTTGGAAATACCAACACCGCCACCGTATCGGGAGGAACAATTGTCGAAAGTGCAATCTTTCACCGTAGTAAGGATCGCATTGCTACGAAAACCACCGCCATAATTATCCTGTGTTGTACTGTCCGCATGGCAATCCGAAAAGGTGCATCCCTCCACATCAACGGTACACTCCGTAGCTGCGGCAGGTTCTTTAGCGTTCAAAGCATACACATTGAACCCTCCCCCATTTCGATGGGTGGCGGTGCAGTGTGTGAACGTGCTGTTTTTTACCGTGATATATTTGGAGTCCAATTCCAAGCCGCCTGCGGCTTTTGCCGTGCAGTTGGAAAAGCGGCACTCTTCGATCGTCGTCCAGGATTCGTTGTTTCCATCCACCCTGTGGAATACAGCACCGGCCTGATCCCCGCCGTCGCAATATTCAAAGATGCATTTCTTCAAAGTCAAACTGTCTGAAAAGGCATGAATTGCTCCGCCGCCCAGACGATTGCCGTCCAGCAATGTCGCATTGCAGCGGCTGAAAAGGCAGTTTTCCGCCTCTACGATCGAATTTGCTTTTCCTTTTGCACCGTTTGACGCATCATCGACAAACAACGCTCCGCCTTTATTGGCGTAGATATTGAAGAAATCGACATGATCCGCTCTTACCTTGAAAAAGGTCGCTTCCACAGCGCCGCCGTCGCTGGTACCCCGCACACTCTTCCCGTCAAAGATCAGATTTTGCAGGGTCAGCGCGCTGGCCTCATCGCCCGTCGCTGTCGTGATCATTGCGTCCGTATTGTCCGAATCCCGGCTGATTGTAGCGCGAGTCCCCTCTCCCCTATAGGGATAGGTGACACTGTCATCTTCATCTTTCTTGGCCGCTGTGGTCAGCGTGATCGCATATCCCTGTGGGATTTTGACATCATCCGCCTTCGGCTTCAAATAGTCTGTCAGCATTTCAATGACGGCAGTTGTCAGGTTGTTCGTCCTGGCATAATCTACCGCGTTCTTGATGCTGCTGAAAGGATACTCTGTGTCTCCGTTTTTGATTTTGCAGATCATTTGATCGTCGCCGAAAATGATCCGATAGGTTCCGCCTGAATTTAATGTCTTGCCTGTCAGGGAAGCAAATTTTCCATTGTCATCCAGCGAAATTTCAGTTGGATCTAATCCACCAGTACGCATTGTCTGTCTAAGACGAATGGAACCCGCTCCTCCTTCAAAGGAACCATCCAGTGTATAATCCGTATTTTGTCCGCCCGGAAACAGCAGATTGATCGAGGAACCTGCGCCAAGCTGCAGATCCTCCGCCGTCACAGGGAGCAGCGAGGTACGGATAGAACCATTTCGGGCAAAGACCATTCCATAGCCCGCCTGCGCGGCGCTGTTGATCGCGCTTCTCCCCAAAATCTTCAAATCAGAGATATGCAATTTCCGGTCGGTATTGTTTTCAATGGAAACGTATGCGGGCTCTGCGTAATACAGGATCAATCCCCGGCTCCCAAGTGCTTCTGTCGTCCCGTTTCGCTTTGTCAGATCCCATCTCGCCTTGTTAGTATTCCAAGCCAGATGGGTAACATAGTCCTCAAACCCCGCAGCATCGCTGGCGAAAGCACCGCCGTAGATCGCCGTTGCTTTCAGTCCCAGACTCTCCTGCGTCAGAAGCTCCGTCGCCAGTTCAGACATAGCTCCGTTGTTGAAGGTCGGGAAATACTCCTTATTGTATTTTTCCTCGCCCTGATTCACCGGAGGAAAATCCGACGAAAAGGAAGCCACATAGCGTACCACACTCGGGATACCTTTTCCCCAGAAGAGTTTTTTGGTGACCGTATCTTTTTGGATGCTGAAGTCGTATTGATCATTGGTGATCTTGTCGATATTTGTGTCATCGGTATAGGAGGCAAATCGTTTGCCCGGCGCGTCCCGGGTTGTTGTCAGTGTCTTCGCCACATAGATTCCGATTGACGCATCGCTACCAAGACCCGCCATGCTTAAAACATCATCTGAATCCAGGTCGAGATAAATATTACATTTTTGAGTGTTCTCCCCCGCTTTTAGTTCATTGTCTTTGATTTGAATATCCTTCGAAAAGGTCAGGCGCGCGGAGGCGCTTCCGACACCGATGGCGCCCCCGGCCGCAGCACTGTTTCTAGTACAGCTTCCGCCACTGAAAGACGCATTGCCCGAATTCACGAAAATGGCAGCGCCATTTTGCGCCGTATTGGCTTTGATACTGCCCGCCGACAGCCTCAAAGTGGCGTTATCCGTATAGATGGCGCCGCCTTTTTGGGCAGAGTTTCCTTCAAAATGACTGCTTTGATCCATCTCAACCAAGGCGCCTGCGGCATAGATGGCGCCGCCACAGCCTTGTTCGGCCTTGTTTCCGGTGAACTGAGAACTTCCGGTCACAAGGATGGAACCTCCTGTTGCATAGATGCCCCCGCCATTTCCGCCGGAGGCTTTATTGTTTGTTATCGTTCCGCTGCCGGAAATGCGAATCGTTCCGCCGCCAGTATAGTAAATGGCACCGCCGGAAGCCGCGCTGTTCTCTGAAATGCTCCCTTCATTGGCGATCGTGATGTCCCCGGCCGTGGCAAGGATGGCGCCGCCATTGCTCGAATTTTTGGCGTTTTGAATCGTTGCTGTATTGCCGACTTCCAGTGTCCCCGTACTGAGAATGATCGGAGCCGAAGCCTCTACGGAAGCGCCATCGATGGTGATTCCCTCGAGAGTCAGGTTCCCATTATTGATCAGTATAGGTTTTTTGGTCGCAGCCGTTGATCGAAGTATGGTCGCAATATCGGATCCGCTGCCGCTGTACTTGTGAATCCCATCCGTAGCCGTTGTCAGTTTGATATTCACGCCTTTCGGGATCTCCGGCACATCTGCCGCCGGTACCGTATAATCCATCAGCATCTCAATTGTCGCAGTAGAGACAGCCAATTCGTTTTCGACATACCGCACAGCGCTCGTCAGCGTATAAAAGATTTTTTCTTCACTGTTTTCTACGATCTTGCAGATAGG
>JAFUXY010000037.1 GCA_017477005.1 Lachnospiraceae bacterium
ATGCGCTAATGAACCTGCAGCTCACATCGACTACGGGGAAGGCCGTGCCTCTCGGGGATGTGGCCAAAATTGTGTACGAGGATTCGCAGCAGGAGGTGCGGCGCAACAACGGCATTTATTCGATTGAGATTACGGCGACGACGGCGGACGCAGACAAAAACAACGTGCAGAGGTTGGTCAACGAGCTGCCGAAAACGATGGATATGGGGCGGAGCGTGACGGTCGGAGAAAACAGCATTATGCGAATGATGAACGATGAGTTTTCGGCTCTCGGAAACGCAATTGCGACAGCGATCTTTTTGGTCTTCCTGGTCATGGCGATGCAGTTTGAATCGCCACGGTTTTCGCTGATGGTTATGCTCTCGATCCCGTTCGCGCTGGTGGGCTGCTTCGGACTTTTGTTTGTGACCGGCTCCACGATCAGCATGCAGTCGTTGATGGGATTCTTGATGCTGGTCGGTATCGTGGTGAACAACGGTATCCTGTTCGTGGATACCGCCAATCGGCTCCGGGAGGAATTTGCGATTGAAGAGGCGTTGGCCCGAAGCGGGGAGACCAGACTTCGGCCGATCTTGATGACGACTTTGACGACGATCCTCTCGATGGTGCCGATGGCGATTGGCTGGGGAACTGGTACGGAAAGCCTCCAGGGAATGGCCCTGATCATCATTGGTGGTCTTGTCGCATCGACAGTGTTGATCCTGTTCCTGCTCCCGACCTTCTATCTGATTTTCGCAGGGCGGACAATGCCGCGGAAGCTGCGTTTTGGCACGCTCCACCAAAGCTTGAAGGAGAAGATTGGAAACCTGATCCATAGGAGGAAATAACAAATTTTCTTCATGCTCTCTTTCTCACAACCAAAAGGTAATACGCGCTCAGCATGGCGATACCTGTGAACACCCATGAAATCGGATAGACACGCAACAGTACCTCCATACTGCGATGGGTGGAAAAGTAGGTAGCGATCCATGCTGGGCGCAACAGGCAGGTACCCACGATCGAAATGATCGTGGGTGTCATAGCAAAACCATAACCCCTCAGCGCTCCGGCGGAAATTTCATACGAACAGATCAACACATGGTAGATGAGCACGATATGGAAGCGCAAAAGCCCCTGTTCCATCACGGCTTCACTGGTGGTGAAGAAGGACAGGAAAAATTCGCCGAAGGAAACGACGGTGGTATTGAGGGCGAAAAGCACTGCGACAGAGAGCCCCATACAAAGGAGATAGGATTTTCGGCATCGCTCCATGTTTCCAGCGCCCAGGTTTTGAGAAGTAAAGGTCACTACGGTCTGTGAGATGGCCAGTGCAATGTAATACGACAATATTTCATAATTCAATGCCGCGGTATTTCCGGAGATCGCGTCGGCACCAAAGCTGTTGATAGCGGTCTGTACGAACATATTCGAGATCGAAAAGAGCATCCCCTGGAAGGCCGCCGGGAGGCCGATCTTGCAGATCTGCGCCAACAAAGCCGGGTTGATATGCAGCCCCGTGAAGAAATCCTCTGAGACCTCTTCTTTCAAGACGATGCGGACGATGATGCCTGCGGAAATAGCGGTGGAAATATCGGTGGCGGTCGCCACGCCCGCGACTCCCATTTTCAGAACAACGACGAAAAACAGATTGAGTACAATATTGATCACGCCGCTGGCGGCCAAAGCGTAGAGCGGACGGCGTGTGTCTCCACGGCTTCGCAAAATGGCGGAGCCGAAATTATAGAGCATAACAAACGGGAGACCCAAGCAATAAATCCTCGTATAACGAATTGCTTCAGGTAGGATATCCGCCGGTGCTTTCATTAATTCTAAAATCGACTTTGAAAAGGTAATACCGATCATGGCGGTGAAAAGACCGGACGCAATCGCCAAAAACAGGATGGTCTGAATCGCGCCTTTGATACGCTCCTCCTCGCCACGGCCGATCAGCCCGGCGATATGGACATTGATCCCGACCGCGAGACCCGAGGCAAAGCCAACCAGGATGTTGACAATCTGGCTGTTGACCCCGACCGCCGCCATGCCGTTTTCGGTGAAGCGTCCAACGATTGCGGTGTCTGTTGCGTTGAAGAGCTGCTGCAGGATCGATGTAAATGCCAACGGCAGCGCAAAGGCAATGATCTTGGGCAGAAGCGGACCGGACAGCATGTCGATTTGGTGGTGGGCTTTGGAGTGCCTGTGGTGGATTTGAGGTGTTTGGTTCATGGTTTTTCTCCTCTATGCCACAATGGTTTCACAAATCATTATAACAAATGTGTGCAAATATGCTATACTAAAATTGAAAACCGTTTGCTGCGATTGTTTTTTCGCATCCACGAAAGAAGTATGAAAGGTGAAGAGGTATGGACAGGCAAAACGACAATGAATTGAAATTGCTGGCAAAGACACTGCTGGCGGATTATGAAAAAGGACGCACGATTGACACGAGGGATATTTTTCATCGGCCGGACAAGGAGGTCGTGCGGGATATTACGAAAAAGCTGCTGCGGCTGATCACGCCGGGGTATTATCAGGACAGAACCTACCGGTTCTACAATATGGAGAGCAACCTCATCGTGCTGATCGAGGACGTGCTTGTGAATCTCTCCCGCCAGATCGGGATCGTCCTGCGGTATGCCAACGAGAGAAATGCGCAGGGCAGCGGACAAGAGTGCGGCTGCACCGAAGGAGATATGGACGAGCAGGCTTATTGCCTGGCCAAGAGCTTCCTGTTTCGGATTCCCAAGATACGGGAGTATGTGCAGACGGATCTTGAGGCCACGTTCCAAGGCGACCCGGCGGCCTACAATATGGACGAGATCGTGCTGTCCTATCCGGGGCTTCTGGCAACGGCGATCAACCGGCTGGCACACGAATTATTTTTGTTAAATATTCCTTTGATTCCTAGAATGATGACTGAATATGCCCATTCGACAACCGGCATCGACATCAATCCGGGTGCGACGATCGGGAAGTATTTCTTCATCGATCATGGGACTGGAATCGTGATAGGTTCTACAACAGAGATAGGAAATTATGTCAAGGTTTATCAGGGTGTAACCTTGGGAGCACTGTCTACCAGCGGAGGGCAGAGCTTGCATGGGGTCAAGCGGCATCCGACCATTGAAGACAATGTGACCATCTATTCAGGCGCGTCGATCCTGGGCGGTAATACGGTCGTAGGAGCGGGTTCAGTGATCGGCTCGAACGCCTTTTTGACGAGATCCGTTCCGGCCGGGACAAGGGTGACGATCAAAAACCAGGAGCTGCAGTTCCAAGGGAAGCCCGCAGAGCTCGAGGATACTTTCGGAATGTGGATTTGAGAGGAAAATAAAAACGTGTTGAAGCATATCAATTTGTACTGTTGATACATACTACAACATAGTCTCCAAGGTGAAATTGAGTGTTTCCACGGGGTACGATGGCCTTTTCATGGCGGTAGATTGCGGCCACGACGGCGTTTGGCTGGACGCGGACATCCTTTAGAAGCTGTTCCCGCCAAGGGTGGTTGGCGGTGATTTCAAACTCGTGCATTTCAATACCGATATCGTCCTTGAATTCGAGAGCGCCAAGCACCACCTTGTCGTTGATTCGGAATTTGGTCTGGCCGCGGGGGACAATTAGCCGTTTCGCACGGTAGATGCCGACAATGATCAGCTCCGGAGGGAGGACGATATCGGCGACCCGTTGTCCGGTCCAGGGGTGGTCGTCCTCGAGGGTGAGCATGATGAACCGCATATCGTTGCCATCGGAGATTTCCGAGAAGGAGCGCATCTGCGCAAACTGTTCGACGAATCCGGCGGAAATGATACCGGTAGGGATGGCGACGAGTCCGACGCCAAGGAAGGCGATAACGATTGCCATGAACTGTCCGGCCAGCGTCACGGGGTAGATATCCCCGTAGCCCACGGTCAGCAGCGTGGACACAGCCCACCAGATGCCGGAAAAGGCGTTTTTGAACACGGCGGGCTGCACCTCATGCTCGATGGAATACATGCAAATGGAAGAAGCCACCATCATGATTACGATCATGACAATGGACGAAAAGAGCTGCTGCCGCCTTTTTTTCAGCACGTCTACGACGACGTTGAATGCGTCGTACTGGGCGTTGATGCGGAACAGGCGGAAGACCCGGAACACCCGCAGGATGCGGAAGGTCACAAAGCCATAAGGCAAAAATACAGGCAGGACGTAGGGCAGAATGCTCATCAGGTCGATGATCCCGTAGAAGGAAAATACAAAATGCACTTTGGCGCTGAGCGTCGAGTGGTGGGGGTAGAGAAAATCCGCCGTCCACAGCC
>JAFUXY010000374.1 GCA_017477005.1 Lachnospiraceae bacterium
GCATCGTGCCGGCCGTGCCAATAAACAAAACGCTTACCCCACAGGCTGTCGTGAGCGAACTCTGGTGCCTCTCCTTCAGAAATCTTCCGAAGAAATGTCCCGACAAACCTCCAAGAATGATTCCTGCCGTATTGATCAAGGTACCCAATCCGATCATTACATTCACTCCAGCTTCAAAGACCGCTTACCAAAAAACGACTTTGTATCATCAGCATATATACAAAGGTTCCTCCGAGAATGCTAATCAGGGAATTTCGTTTCCAGATCTGAAGGCCAACCACACAGACTGCGGCAACCAGCCCAGGAATCCCAAAGGGCGCAGACGCAATCCTCACATCCTTCAGGCAATAAACGACCAACATCCCGATGATCGCCGCCGGAAGCACTTCTCCCAGATAGGCAATGTATTTCGGTGTCTGCCCCCGAAATACAAGAAACGGAAGCGCCCGAAGCAGGATCGTCACAAAGGCCATCAGGAACACCAAAATTGCCTCATTCACTACGCGCCTCCTCCTTCTTTCGAAGCAATGTCAAAATAAAAGTAATCAGCAGCATCGACGGAATCAGAAAATGCTCCGAACCAAATACCACAAGACAAAGAAACGCACTGAATAATCCCGTACACGCAGGAATATGATCCTTGTGAGTGAGCCATTGTTCCGTGAAGGAAGAGATAAATAACGCCGTCATAGAAAACTCAATTCCCGCCGTCGAAAACGGCAGCGCCGACCCGAGAATATTTCCTGCTACACACCCAGTCACCCAATAACACTGGTTGAAAAACGATACCAAAAACCAGTATTCTTCCGCGCTGCATTCTTCCGGCACATTACCATCGCAAAGAAGCGAATAGGTCTCGTCCGTCAATGCAAAAATCAGATAGGGCTTGTATTTTCCAGCATCTCGATACGAATCCACCATGGAAATGCTATAAAACAAATGCCTTGCATTCACCATCAGCGTAGTCAGGATTGTCTCAATAACAGATGCTCCACCGGCCAATAACCCCACTCCGACATACTGCATAGAGCCAGCATAAATCAGAGCGCTCATGGCCAATGCCCACAAGACACCATACCCTGCGGAACGCAGCAAAATACCGAACCCAATACCCAAAACAATATATCCCGCCAACACCGGCAGAGATTTTAGGAAGGCATATTTGATGATTTTATTGTTCAAGGTAATCCACACCATTTACATACAGCTTGTACCCGTTTGAAACCACTCTTGACACGTCTCCATCAAACGCGCTTATATAAGTATCCGCCGTCAGAGTCCATGTGCTGTCATCATCCAGCGCAACTTCTACCTCTCCCACCTCAGAGGACACACTTTCGCCCTTGGCGTTCGTGATTTCCCCGCCTATGGTGCCAGTAAACGACGATCCCTCGGAAAGCTTCAGCGTGAGCTTGGAATCATCCCCCACGAGAATCCATCCCTCTAGCTTCTGATTCTTCGCATTCAATTCTGCAACATTGTCTGCCCCGCTCCATCCGTCCGCACACACCGATAGCAGTATGTTGTCGGAATCATTGTTTGTAATAGTCACGCCGGACAACTCGATCTGGGCGTTTGTATTTGTCACATGAAATACGTGGCCGCTTTTGCTTGTAAGCGATCCGCCATCCATGGAAAACAGCGAAGTCCCGCTATCGGCGTCTCCCGACATGGACTGATAAATCATAATCGTATCATGGAAAGCGGCATTGCCGTTTGTATCGGTATTGTTTGCTTCCATATCGCAGTTTTTCAGCGCTATTTTATTCATTCCCTCAATACAAACACCTTCCGAGAGATTGGACACGAGCTTCGCATTTGAAACGGTAATATCGGCTGTCGAATAAATCGCCGGTGAACCAAGTCCGTTCGTCGTATAGGAACCGCCGTCCACTGTCACAGTGCCTCCGCCTCTGTCTGTTCGTATCGCTGCAGAAGAGCGTCCGCTGGTTTCAATCTCGAGGTTGGACGCTTGGGTCACGCCGCCGCCCGTCGTCATAATACCACCGGAGCCATCCTTTGAAGTGGTAATCTTCGAATCACGAATCACCACCGCGGTCCCGTCGCCCTCTGCCTCATTGGTTCCGCCATTTCCGCCGTAGGAAAAAACACCATTTGCGCCATCGGCCTCCGAAGAAACGGTGAGATTTGAAATGGTCGCCATCGAACCGTCCTTCACCAACACCGCGGCATTCAATCCATAAAAATTGCAGCTGTCTCCGCCATCGGAATCGCCTGATTTGGATACCGTCGTATTTGAAACGGAAACATCGTCTGACGTACTGACCAAAAGCGCATTCTCATCCGCCTGATCGCTCTCAATGGTCTCTCCATCCATATTTTCAGAAGAGGTAATCTCCACAGCCCCCACATAGTCTATGTCTGCGCTGCTGCCTTGTCCTCCAAAACCACCGCCCGGAGGATTTCCCGGTTTCTCTCCATCCGGGGGATTCCCGGGTTTCTCTCCATCCGGCGGATTCCCAGGCCTCTCCCCATCCGGCGGATTCCCGGGTTTCTCTCCATCCGACGGATTCCCTGGCATCTCTCCATCCGGCGGATTCCCTGGCATCTCTCCATCCGGCGGATTCCCGAGTTTCTCTCCATCCGGCGGATTCCCTGGCGTCTCCCCCTCCGTTGAATTTCCACTTTCTTCTCCAGATGCGCCGTCCAAATTTTCCGTATCTTCAGAACCGTCCACATCTTCTTCGTCCGATTCAGTATCACTCTCCGCGACCTCCTGCTCGGATGAGCCGGTCGTCGCCGTAGACCCGCAAGCTGCCAGTCCGGAACACGCTATCATAGCCGCAGTAAAAAGCGCCAGTCTTTTTTTCATAATACCCTCCCTAAAAATAGACCTGCATTATGGAAACGCTGATTAAAGCGAGTTTGCCCTGTGGGTATTTCCTTATATAAAAGGAGCCGGGTAATTCAAAGAAATCACCCGACCTCCTACTCCGTTTTCCGATCATCATGCGGATGGTGGGACTCGAACCCACACGTTCGGAAACACAAGAACCTAAATCTTGCGCGTCTGCCAATTCCGCCACATCCGCAATATAATTTTAGGAAACGCTAATTAAGGCGTTTCCTTTATTGACTTTTCAGCCGCTGCATCGTAAAGAAATCATCAATATTTTTCAGCAGCACATCTGGAGGCATCGTTTTCAGAAGATAACGCTCCGGCTTCATTTCCATGACCTTCATCACGCTCTCCTTGTCATTTTTCGCCGTCAAAAACATCACCGGCAAATGGCTCGTCGAAGGATCGGAACGGATCATCTGAAGCACCTCGGGACCGGAAGCAACCGGCATTTCATAATCCAGCAGGATCAGATCCACCTCCTTTTTGGCCAAAAGCGTAATCGCATTCATACCGGAGTTTGCCATATAGACCTGATAATGATCCGACAGCCACAGCTTCAGTGTCCGAAGCATCATCCCATCGTCGTCTACCACCAACAGCCGCTTCCGCCGATCCGTCAC
>JAFUXY010000375.1 GCA_017477005.1 Lachnospiraceae bacterium
CTGGGGCTGATGGTAGCCTGCGCAGGAATGGGGCGTATGGAGACCATTTGGGCAGGTGTATTTTTGATGATCTTCCACGCCATTTCCAAATCCCTTTTGTTCCAGGACGTGGGAGCGACAGAAAATTCCCTCCATTCGAGAGATATCGAGGATATGCACGGTCTTTTGTATATTTTACCGCGGTTAGCGATTTTTATGTTCATCGGCATCGCAGGTATGTTCCTTGCTCCGTTTGGCATGCTGATCGCAAAATGGTCGGCGTTCAAGGCGTCTGTCGATGGCGGCAATGTTTTGATGGTGTTCTTCATTGCCTTTGGTTCGGCGACGACCTCTTTCTACTGGACGAAATGGATGGGCAAATTGATCAGCCAAAGCCATCTTCGTGAGAAAAAATTCAACGATATTACGAAACCGAATGAGCTGATCTCGCTTTCGATCCATGCGGTTTTGATGGTATTTCTTTGTATGCTGTTCCCGCTGATCTCGAGCGTCTATGTCGATCCGCTCCTGATGGAAATGTATGGTGGATATGCGGATGTTTTGCCGAATTCCATCCTGTATATGTTGGTTGTGATTATCTTTTTGGTATTCATTGTACCGATTTTTTCCTATGCATATGTCAAGAGTTACAGAACAAATCGCAAGCTATCCTATATGAATGGAATCAATGAAGGGGACAACCGCTTCTTTACTGACTCGTTTGGCAATTCCAAACGTTTGTGGCTTTCGAATTACTATATTCCGGGACGTATTGGTCAGCGAAAGCTGATGGCACCGGGGCAGTTGTTTTCAACGGCCGTTTTGATCGTTATGATGATTATGATTATAGGAGGAGCAATTTAATGAATGTGTTCTTGGGAGTTCTCGCCTATATAGTGTTGGCACCGATCGTGGGAGGTCTGCTGCAGGGGATGGATCGAAAAATTTCTGCGCGTATGCAGCGTCGGGTGGGACCGCCGTTGCTTCAGCCGTTTTATGATGTGATCAAGCTCCTGAAAAAACAGGTCATCACGGTATCTACGTCCCAGACCTTTTTCCTGCTGACCTATTTGGCGTTGATGATTTTGACGGGGGCGATGTTCTACACGGGGATGGATATTTTGATGTGCTTCTTTGTCATGTCCACGTCGGCGACCTTTTTGTACTTTGCGTCGGTTGTCACCTCTTCTCCCTATGCGACGATTGGAGCCAATCGGGAGTTGATCCAGATGATGACGTATGAGCCCGCCGTCCTGTTGGCCTGTGTTGGGTTTTATTTGGCAGAGGGTACGTTCAATGTAGGAGAGATTGTACAGACCAGGTTTTCCAACATTATCTTCCTGCCCGGTTTCTTCATTGCCTTTGTGTTCATTCTTACGATCAAAATGCGTAAATCACCATTTGATTTATCTGCTTCGCACCACATGCATCAGGAGTTGGTCAAGGGTTTGACTACAGAGATGGGTGCGCAGAATCTGGCTATTTTTCAGATTGCAGAGTGGTATGAGACGGCGTTTTTGATTGGAGTGGTAGGGCTATACATCGTCAACGCCAACCCGGTTTCTATAGTGGCGGCCGTCGTAGTTGTCTTGCTGGTGTACTTTTTGGAAATTCTGATCGACAATACTTCGGCACGTATGAAATGGGAAAAAATGCTCAATATTACTTGGCTGGTCACGCTGTTTACGGCAGGCGTGAATTTGCTGGTGTTGATGTTGGTACGATAGGAGGAAAGCGATTTCATGGCAAACATAAAAAGATCTCCTTGGCTTTTGCATTATGACGGATCGAGCTGCAATGGTTGCGATATCGAGGTATTGGCGTGCCTGACACCCGTATATGACGCAGAGCGGTTTGGGGTCATGAATACCGGCGATCCGATGCAGGCGGATATTTTTCTGATTACAGGTGGGATCAATACACAGAATCAGAGCGTGGTCAAGCAGCTGTATGACCAGATGCCCAGACCCAAGGTAGTAGTGGCAGTCGGCGTGTGCGCTTGTACGGGCGGGGTTTTTAAGGATTGTTATAACATTTTAGGCGGAGCAGATACGACGATTCCGGTGGATATCTACGTGCCGGGCTGCGCGGCAAGACCCCAATCGATCATCGATGGAATTGTACAGGCCGTAGAGCTGTTTCAGAAGCGTTCCGAGGAACATGACGCATTGGTCAAGAGCAAGAAGCCCGCTTGATGTTTCGCAAAACGACAGGAAGAGATTGCAGGGGAGGAAGTTTGCGGTTCGCAAACCTATGTATAGAGAGGAAAGGCTATGGCTGAAATTATTCATCCGCAGGAAATCATCGAAGAAATTTCCGTGTCGCTCCTATTAGACAAAGCGCTGGAACAAAAAAAGGCAGGAATGCGGCTTTCCCAGGCTTGTGCAGCCTATGTGGACGGCAATTTTGAGTTGTCTTATTCCTTTGCCAATGATGAGACCTATCAGTATCACACGCTGCGTGTCGTAGTTTCACCGGATACAGAGGTGCCTTCTATTACAGAGATTGTGCCGCCGGCGGTGTTTTATGAAAACGAGATGAAAGAATTGTTCGGTGTCAAAATACAGATGATCAGTTTGGATTATGAAAACAAATTATATCGCATCAATGCCGACACGCCTTTAGGTCCGACAGAGGAGGAAGCATCATGAGAAAACGCAGTATTATTCCGTTCGGACCACAGCATCCGGTTCTTCCGGAGCCGATTCATATTGATTTGGTGATTGAGGACGAAATGGTGGTGGAGGCGATTCCGTCCGTAGGCTTCATTCATCGTGGTCTGGAAAAACTGGTAGAGAAGAGAGACTTCAATCAAATGTCGTATGTGGCAGAGCGAATCTGCGGCATATGCTCTTTTCAGCATGGGATGGGGTATTGTGAAGCGGTGGAGCATATCTTCGGTGTTGAGATACCGGAGAGAGCAAAATACCTGCGAACCATATGGGCAGAGCTGGGTCGAATGCATTCGCATCTACTTTGGCTCGGTCTTTTGGCGGACGGTTTTGGTTATGAAAACTTGTTTTATCAATGTTGGAGAGTCCGGGAAAAGGTGTTGGATCTCCAGGAGATGACAAGCGGCGGAAGGCTGATCTTTTCGGTCAACAAGGTGGGCGGAGTGCTTCGGGACATTCCGGAGGAAAGCCTGCGGATTATCTTGAATACTCTCGACGAGGTGGAACAGGAGCTTGTGGCCATTCGAGATACATTTTTTGAAGATTATTCCGTGCGATCGAGATTGGTGGGCGTTGGCGTGATTACCAAAGAACAGGCGCATGAC
>JAFUXY010000038.1 GCA_017477005.1 Lachnospiraceae bacterium
GGAAGAGCTTGACGCAGAGGAACCAGAGGAGATCGAGGTCGAAGAAGAAATCGCAGAGGACGACGCGTCTTCTGAGGAAGATTTCGAAGAGACCGAGGCGGAAGAAGTAGAAGAATCCGACGAGGATTTGGCGGACGCAGAAGAAGCGGCTGCTGATGAGGCAGAGGAGGTTGCAGAGACAACTGAAAATAGTACGGTAGAAGACGAAGCTGGGAATGGCTCTGACATTTCAGAGGACCAGCCTATTTCTGATGCCATCATTCAGGATGAAGCCGTTGAAGGCGCAGCAGACACCCTGAATGAAGATTCGGAAGAGGAGGAAGTCGAAGCGACCGAGGAAGTGGCCGAGGACGAGGCAAGTACGCTGAATGCCAGCGATGCAGTTGGTCCCGTGGTCAACATCTTAGGACAGGATCAAAAGGTATATGGCGCAAAGGTGTCTGATCTTCAGTCTTCTGACACAACGCTTACGAATGGTGCTTTTTCGGGTACCCTGAAATGGTATCAACCGACTTCGAATACGGAACTATCAACGTATTGGGGGGAGGGATACTTCCTGGCTGTCAAGTTCACCGGGATTGAAGGGATCACGGCAAAGGGCGGCTCCATAACGAACGTTGGCGTGTTCCCTAATGTGGATAACGTTCGTCCGGATGTCGTACCTGTGACGGAAGGCGAGACGGGCGCTTTCAAGGTGACAAATCCGGAAGAGCAATATCTGAAGGTGGAATGGAAAACTAGTGATTCTAGCACGGGGACGCATGTGGACAGTTACAGCCTGGAGGGGCTGAGTCTTGGCCCTGTGAGCGATGGAGAGACGATCGTTCTTGTGTCATCTGCAGGAGAAGTCGATACAACGAATCAAGTCTCAGACGGAGTGGCAGGTGCGTACGGAAAGGCTGTGAGCGAGCTCCAAACCGGCGTGAAGGTACACGCTGTGGAGGTTTCTGGAAATCGCTGGATTGAGGGTACCTTGAACTATGTGAAGGATTATACGAAGGCATTCGGTGATGAAGACAACAAGGATGGGTACTTCCTTGCGTTGGACGCAACTGTTGGAAGTGATACTAGTACGAAGAACAGTAATTTGATTGGTATCGGCCTGTATTCAAAAAATAATAACTATAACGACAAAAAAGATATGTATAAAATTTCATGGGGAGATGAGGCTCCTTTCGTTTTTCGGATCCAAGATACGGAAAATATGAAATTAAGGGTTGTACATAGATCTAAAGTGGCTACTGGTAGCCAAGCGAAGGACCGAATTGGTGGAACGAAAGCGGAGCTTACCGCGGCGAATATCGACTATGAGCGTTTCTACGACCTCTCGGAACTCGTGCTTAAGGAATCGACAAGTTCTTCTACTTCTGTGACAGGGATGACGATCGACACATTTCAGCGTGCTGAAGGGGAGAACGGCCTGCTTCATGGCGGGGATACGGTGAACTTTGAAGTTGGCGGGACCATCACAGGCGGAAAGCTGAGCGCTCCGACTGTGAAAATTACGAGCATCAACGACGCGAGCAATCCTGCGAAGGTGGTAACGCCTAGCGGCGGTTGGACAGTGACTTCCATCTCCGTGAACGGCATGCGCTGGACGGGAAAGGTGGCTATGCAGCTTGCCGAGAATGCAAGCGGAGATGTGGCGTTTACGCCGACCGCGGCTACGTACGGAGGGACTAGTATGGATACGGTGAGCCCTGCCGCATGTAGCTTGGAGGTTCTTGCAAAAACTATGGGAGGAACTCTTTCCCTCGCAGGTTGGAAACATAATGACCAAGACTATGTTGAGACTACAAACCCTTACGGCGTAGGCGAGGCTGCGAACTCAAAGACCTATGTGCAAGCAACGCAGACACAGTTCGCTACAGAGAATATTGTGGCGTTTAAGTGGACTATTAAAAAGTCCGATGAGACGTTTGTGCCATATTATACCTATGCGGAAAAGAATACGAATTATGCTTCCAATTTCAATTTGCCGACATTTGAGACTGAGGGAACCGCGAAAGTAACGGTTCAGACGATGGGATATTACACGCCTGACGGTTCACTGCCGAGCGGGGTGGATGCGGATACGCCATATACGGAGGATCTGCTGGATGCCGGGAAGAACAGCACGACGCTTGTGCCCGTGCAAACAACCTGGAATACAGGTACGACAGATTCTAGCGGGAAAACGGTTAAAGATTATTCCAAATTGGGAACTTTGACGGTAATCAAGGATAGTGCTTCTAGTGACTTGACGGGGCATACGACGACGGGAAGCAGTGCCCATATGGCCGGCGGGACGTCGTTGGCGTACACGGAAACGGCCGGAGGCAACGGTGGCACTGCGTACGAGGTCAATGTGTTTGGCGTGAACGAGAACGAGGTAGAGGGCACCTTTATCCGCGCAAAATATGTGAAAGATTCAGGCTATACATACGATAACTTCCAAATTTTGGCGTATGAATGGAATCTCGAGGACGCCGCGGGGAATGCATACGGGCCTTACTATACATATAGCACGGACTCGACTAATAATTATGGTACAAAGCTGGTGCTTCCAAGCATTAAAAAAGCTGGAAACTTAGCGGTATCCATAAAGGTAAAGAGGTACAAGAACACGGGGGGAACAACCTTGCCGTCCTCGATTGTTTCGGCAACC
>JAFUXY010000376.1 GCA_017477005.1 Lachnospiraceae bacterium
AAGAAGGAGGCGGCATAGTAATGCGCCACCGTCTCTACCTCGCCCTCGTCCAGTTGAAAGGCGGATTTGAGCAGAGATTCCCCGTAGCCGGTCGAGCAGGAATGCACGATCTTGGCCTCCTTGGGCAGCTTTTCGTGGATCTCCTTCATGACGCGAACCTCCGTGAGAAAAGGACTGCCGTTGTTGTTGTCGTAGAAGGAATAGAGCATGGAGCAGTCTTCTCCGACCAAGGCCACCTTCGTAGTCGTTGAACCGGCATCGATGCCCAGAAAACAGTTGCCCTTGTACGAAGCCAGCTCCTTTGTTTGGACATGGTTTGCGCTGTGCCTTTCCTTGAAGGTTTCGTAAGCCTTTTCGTCCTCAAAGAGCGGTTCCATTCGGGCGACCTCGAACTCCAGAACGAGCTTTTTGCCCAGCTTTTTCTCAATATCGGACAGGGACAGGGAGACCTCTTCGCTGCAATTCAAGGCTGAGCCGATGGCGGCGAAAAGGTGTGAATGCTGCGGGACGACGGTATGCCGGTCGTCGAGCTTCAAGGTGCGGATAAAGGCCGCGCGAAGCTGATCCAAAAAATGCAGCGGGCCGCCCAAAAATGCCACGGTTCCGCGGATCGGTTTGCCGCAGGCGAGTCCGGAAATCGTCTGATTGACGACAGCCTGAAAGATCGAAGCCGCCAGGTCTTCCCGGGTAGCGCCTTCGTTGATCAGCGGCTGGATGTCCGTCTTGGCGAATACGCCGCAGCGGGCCGCGATAGGATACAGCGCCTTGTAATCCTTCGCATAGGTGTTTAGGCCCATTGCGTCCGTTTGAATCAAGGAAGCCATCTGATCGATGAACGAACCGGTACCTCCGGCACAGATTCCGTTCATACGCTGTTCGATATTGCCGTTTTCAAAATAGATGATCTTGGCGTCTTCTCCGCCCAATTCGATGGCGACATCGGTTTGCGGCGCCTCATTTTGCAGGGCGCCGGACACCGCCACGACCTCCTGTACAAAGGGAATGCCCAGATGCTTCGAGAGCGCCAGGCCGCCGGATCCGGTAATCACAGGATGCACCTCCACGTCTCCGGCCGTCTCCATTGCTTCCTGCACGAGAGAAAGCAGCGTTTCCCGAATATTGGCGAAATGGCGGCGATATTCGGAATAGACCAGGCCGTTGTCTTCATCTAAGAGCGCAATTTTGACCGTGGTTGACCCTATATCGATCCCCAATTTGTGTTGCACCTGCGTATTCTTCATGGCTCTTGCCTCCTGTGTAAATCCTTCCTGCAATTTCTACCTAATGAAAATATATCGAAGTATTATACTCTTTTTGCGCCAGAAAAGCAAAGGGGGCGAAAAAATCGATTTTCGTCTCAAATTTCGCGGAAAACTTGTTTCAAAAGTGCAGGGCTTTTTTTCGGGGGGGTTGTAAAAGGGGATAAGAAGTCGTATAATTGGTTCAAAATTTGTTTCAGCAGCCACGAAATCCCTTGAAAGGGGTATTTTTTCACCTGTACGGTTGCCATCCAAACGATGCTTTGATGCGATTTATCGCAGTCAAAATATCGCTTTGGATGTGCGACCTACCCCACAAATGAGCAAAACAGTCTGCGATAGCAGACAGTGGAGTACGAAGTACGAGTTTTGCGAATGTATGTGGGGGAGGTTGGAGCATGAAAGATGCTCCAACCGTACAGGTGGCCGTTTTCGTGAATTCGCAGCGAAAATTAGGTTGGTTTTCATAATCCGGGTTCTATGAAACAACGGAAAACACTGGCTGTGAGAAAAGGAATGAAGGAGGAGATTAGGTATGGAGAGGTGCAACTGTAGAAAAAGGGGACGAGCGAAGCAGGGATTTACGCTGGCGGAATTGCTGATTGTGGTAGCGATCATCGCAGTGCTGGCGGCAATTTCGATTCCTATTTTCAACAGTCAATTAGCAAAAGCTAGGCAAGCAACGAATGCGGCAAATCTGAGGTCAGCGTACGCAGAAGCTTCTAGCGTGTATATCTTAGGGGACGCAACAGGTACAACAGCAACAATCAATTCTGAAAAAACTGAGGTTACTATAAAAGATGTACTGCTGACATCTGATGGTATTGGGGACGATAAGGATGTGACTGTGGCCTTTGATCTCTCAGGGGCTAATTGGGGAAATACAAATCAGACTAAACCTGTTCCTACAAAAGTCGTGTTTCATTGGACGAAAACAACATCCACAACAGGGGGTGATGGTACAACAACAGAGACCACAGAAACGAAACCAAACGTAACGTTTACGGTGGGGGATAATACTTGAAAGACTTTGCAATCTTTGTGCATAAGTGGAAAAATTAAGCCTTTTTATTACATTAGACACTATAGAGGGAGGCAGCTTTGCCTACAAAGAAGCGAATCGGCGACCTGCTCATTGAGCGGGGGCTGATTACAGAAAATGAGCTCAAATTTGCTCTGGATATGCAGAAGCAGACCCATGAGAAATTGGGCGAAGTATTGGTCAACAACCGAATTGTGACACCGGAGGATATGGCGATCGTACTGGCCGATCAGCTCGGTGTCGATTTTATCGATCTAAATAAGGTCAACATTGCGCAGGATCTTTCTGCTTTTGTACCCCGCAATACCGCCAGACAAAACCATCTGGTGCCGGTACAAAAGCAGGATGATTCGCTTTATGTCGCGATGGACGACCCTCTGAATTACTATGCCATCGACGAGATCCGCAAGGTCACAAAGCTGCGGATCGTGCCGATGATTGCGACAAAGGAAGCAGTCGAGCACGCCATCAAGTTCCTCTACGGAAACGAGGGTGCCAAACAAGCGATCGCGGAAATTCAGGCGGACAATGCGGAATCTGGTAGTTTGAGGGATACCTCGTCCGGGTTTGATTATGTGATATCCTCTACCGATATCACCGGAGACAAGGACAGCGCCCCGACCATTCGACTGGTCAATTCCGTGATCGAGCGGGCGGCGTTGGAGCGCGCCAGCGACATCCATTTCGAGCCGCGAGAGACGGAAATGGACGTGCGGATGCGGATTGACGGCATTATGCGGGATGTGTTGAAAATCCCGAAAGATATCATGGCATCCGTGATCGCCCGTTTGAAGACCATGTCCGGTATGGATGTGGCGGAGAGGCGGATTCCGCAGGATGGCCGCTTTGCGGTGAGTGTGGCGGGACTCAGCATCGACATGCGTGTCTCCACGCTGCCGATTGCCTGGGGTGAGAAGGTGGTCTGCCGTCTTTTGGACAAATCCAACACCAATATCGGCAAGGAAGCGCTCGGGATGACGGCGGAGGATCTGGCGAAATACGACAGGCTGATTCATTACCACAACGGCGTGCTGCTATTGGTCGGGCCTACCGGATCGGGAAAAACCACCACGATGTACGCCATGCTCGGGGAACTCAATACCAGGGATATCAACCTGGTGACCCTCGAAGACCCAATCGAATACAATATTGACGGGATCAATCAGGTACAGATCAACCCCAAGACCAATATGACCTTTGCCAACGGGCTCCGGGCCATTCTGCGGCAGGATCCGGACATCGTCTCGGTCGGAGAGATCCGGGATGGGGAGACGGCGGAGATTTGTATGCGCGCGGCGCTGACCGGCCGTTTCGTTCTTTCTACGATCCACACAAACGATTCGATTGGCGCGATTGAGCGTCTTGAGGATATCGGAGTGGAGCCGTACCTGGTGGCTTCGACGCTGCGGGGAGTGATCTCCCAGCGCCTCGTACGCCGGATCTGCCCCTACTGCGGAGAGGAATACCATCCGAGACGGGACGAGCAGGAACGGCTGGGGCTCGAATTTGACCCGGATCGGATCTTTCGGTTTGGCAAGGGCTGCCAGCATTGTTATGAGACGGGATACAGCGGACGAATCGCTATTTTTGAAATCCTGCAAATGACGCCGGACATTCGGGAGCTTGTCTACCGAAACAAGGGGCGGGCGGCGATTGAAAAGGCGCTGGCCGAGAAGGATTCCGGTTTTGTGTCCCTTGCGCAGAACGCGCTGCGTCTGGTGTTCGAAGGGA
>JAFUXY010000377.1 GCA_017477005.1 Lachnospiraceae bacterium
ACAGCGTTTCCGTCATCATTACCATTGCTGTCATATGCGGTATCACTGCGATTTCCTTTGCTGGTGCCGCTGCCACTTCCGACATATTCGTGACCTCCAATGTTCAGTGCCGCTCTCTTTGCCGCTTCATCATCCTCGCACTCAAAAACTTCGTACCCATATTCTGCCAACAATTTCCGAGCGATCTCATCGAAACTCATCATCTGGTTTTCATCGAGCTTTGGAAAGAAAATCTCCCGATTGTTCCCTAGCATACAAGACAGCATACAGATCTGGCCACTCTCCTCCGGCGACACGAAATAACGCTTCACATCCATCGGCGCGGACAACGGCTGTCTTTTCGCTAACCGGTTCAGAAACCCGTCCGGGAGCGACCCGTTGGAGAATGCCACATTCGCAAACCGGGCAGTCTTCACAGGGAATACATCTGAATAGGAGAAGATCAGATCCTCCATAATCCGCTTGCTGGCCCCCATCAGATTGACCGGATTCGCCGCCTTGTCCGTGGATACGCAAAAATATACTTCCAGAGGAAAGACCTCGAGCAAGTCCAGCAGCTTCTTCGCGTTCAGCACGTTGTTTCGGAACAAGGCTTCTACAGAAAAAATATCCTTCTCACTGCGGACGTGCTTGTGGGCGGAGAAATTTGCCACGATATCGAAGCCCCTGTGTTGACGGAACATTTTCTCGAATACAGAGGATGCGTAGTCCATCGGATAGGTAATATAATTGTCAGGCATGTAGAGGTCGTAGGTGCTCCGCAGGTCGCGGGTCAGCTCGGTCAGGCCGTTTTCGCTGAGGTCCACCACCGTCAGGGATGACGGCTGGAAGGGCAGGATGGCTTTTATGAATGAGCTTCCGATGCTTCCGGCTCCACCGATGACGAGGATGGACTTTGACTCTATGGATGTCTGTAATTGGTTTGCGTAGCTATTAATATCTGGAAGAAACATAGAGGTTTCTCGATGCGTTACGTGGGTGTTTATAAATTGGTTTAATTGGAACATTTGTGAATGATTCATCAAAACCTCCGCCATCCGAAAATCCATCTCCGTATCGATATCGATGCTTCTCTCCCGTGGCATAACATACGCAAAGCTGCCATCCCTGTACAGAAACGGATCTTGTTCAAAAGCTTCTCTGTAAACAAAATAGATAGCCCCGTTGATGCGGTAATACTTGTCTAATCCCTGCCGTTGCTGTCCCAAATCTCTGCTCAAGAATCCTTCCAGGCTGCCGTCCGGTTTTAACGTGTTGCACCAAAGAGGCGAGTGATCCGGTTCGCAGACGGAAACGACCCCTACCGTAGCTTTTTCCTTCAGGATACCATAGGCCTTTTGGATATCCTCAGCAGCCCGTAATGGGGAAGTGGGCTGGAGGATGCAGATTGCATCAAATTCCTTTCCAAGCTCCCTAAACTTTTCCAACGCCTCAGCAATGGCATCATTCGTGGACGCAGTGTCGCTCGCCAGAGCTTCGCTTCTTAAAAAAGGCACATCCACCCCGTAATCTCTCGCAATCCTGGCGTATTCCTCTGAGTCCGTAGAGACAAAGACTTCAGAGAATATTCCTGACTCCAGAGCTGTTTCAATGGAATAAGCCATCAAAGGTTTTCCGCAGAGCGGTTTGATATTCTTATCCTTCAATCCCTTTGATCCGCTCCTGGCCGGTATGAATGCCAATAGTTTGTTGTTATCTGTATTATTTGCCATCATTTTGGCACCTCATAAAAATGTTTTTGCACCGGCACACCCTTTTTCAAATATTCCAAGCTGTGTGCCACAATCTGTTTCGCAGCGTGCCCATCACCGTAGGGATTGCTTGCATTCTTGGCTTTTTCCCTTGCATCATCGCCCATTGCGTATTGGATTGCATTCCTCAACGCTTCCTTCTCCATCGGCACATGAACTACACTCTCAGAACACAGCCTGCCTTTCTGCCTGTCTCCAATATCGACCACAGGCACCTTCAGCGCCGGAGCCTCAACCACCCCGGAGGACGAGTTTCCAATCACGAATATAGAATGCTTTACAGCCGATAAGTAGCGCAGCCTCCCGAGGGAAGGGTATACGTGAATACACGTATACTCTTTTGCAGCCTTGTCCAAATAGTCATTGATCGCCGATCCTCCAAGGTCCGCATTTGACTTGGTAATGATAGTCTGGACGCCGCACTCAACGAGCACAGATACAAGAACCCGTATTTCCTGCACCGCATCTTCGCTCCCGATCGTCTGGGGATGATAGGTGCAGACGGCATAATCTATATCCCCAAGCCCCAAACCACGCAGCACATCTTCTTTGGACAGCAATTCCTCATTCAAAATATTATCGATGCTGGTGGAGCCGACATTATAAACTCTTCCAGGTTCCTCGCCCATCTGGATGATTCGCCGCCGTGCCTGTTCGTTTGTCGCGAAATGCACCACCGACATCTTCGTAATGGAGTGGCGGATGCTGTCGTCTATCGCCCCTTCGCTGACATCGCCGCCTGAGATATGGAAGATAGGCACATTGCAGATTAAAGAAGCAATAGCGGCCGCAAGGATTTCATAACGGTCGCCAAGCACCATCACTGCGTCCGGCCGTTCCTCTGTCAACAATCCCGTGAACTGTCTGATTGTTTCGCTGAAATTATTGGCGATATCAGCCTCGCTGTTTGAACCGACAGGAGTGACAATCTCGTAATCAATGCGCACGCCGTCTTTTTTTATCTCATCGATTGTATGCCCATATGCCTCGCTCAGATGCGTCCCTGTTACGGCCAAAGATAGGCGGAAGCCGTCATTCTCGGTGTTTCGAAATTCACGTATCACCGGATACAGGAGCCCATAATCCGCTCTGGTCGAGCTCACCATTAGTATTGTATTCATAGGTCATCCGTTTATAGTACAAAATATCGCAGCGTTTTCTGATATAATCTCACAAATTGCCTCAAATTTCAATCAATTCATCCATCTTAAAATCCCGGATCGCTTTCTTTCCAATCACTTCGTTCCATAGCATAGGGCTGATGCCATTGCCCGGTCGTTTCGTGGTCAGGTTTTCTTCAGAAAGGATATCCCCGCAGGCAATATCGCATTTCGCCACGATGCTTTTCCTTGCCGCAATCCGATTTTTCAGCTCTGCTTCGGACGGATTCTTCCTGCCATCTCCTATCGCCGTTTCCACGCTCCTGATGGCATCCACCATCGCTTTCAGTTCCTTTGGTTCAAGGCTCGCTGCATGGTCTGGCCCCTCCATATTTCGATCCAGCGTGAAATGCTTCTCAATTACAGTCGCTCCCATAGCCACGGCAGCGATCGGCACCTCGATTCCCTTCGTATGGTCGGAGTAGCCGACGGGACATCCAAATTCATCTTGTAGGGTATGCATTGCCTTTAGGTTGACCGTTTCTAGCGGTGCCGGGTATTCCGTCGTACAGTGCAGCAATGTAATCTCGCCGCATCCGTTCTTTTTCAGCACATCCCACGCTTCATGTACCTCATCCATCGTACACATCCCAGTGGACAAGATGATTTCCTTCCCAGTCTTTGCGACTTCCACAAGATACGGATAATCGGTAACCGATCCCGATGGAATTTTCCATAAATCCTGCATCGGAGACAGGAAATGAATGCTTTCTACATCGAATGGCGTGGACAGGAAACGAATGCCTATTTCCCCGCAGAAATCCGCAATCTTTCCAAAATCAGAATCCTCCAGTGCCAATCGAGATAGCATTTCTTTCTGCGAATTCGTATGCTCCGATGCCAGGTTCTTTTTCTGGTAATCCGCCATAGCAGCATTTTCCGAGACCAACTCGTCCACTTGGAAGGTCTGGAATTTGACCGCATCCACGCCGCATTCTTTCGCAACCCGCACCATCTCTAATGCAGTAGGAAGGTCCCCGTTATGATTTACACCAGCTTCCGCTATGATAAATGTTCTGTTCATACTCCCGCTTTCTTTGGATCCAAGACCACGGAAAAGGATGCCATTTTTTCAATTCCCTTCCATACTCCGTAAACTGTCGTCTCATCAGGCACATGAGCAAGCACCACGCTTCCCGCCCCGACAATTGCGTTGTTTCCTATTTTCACCTGCTGGATCACGGTGGCATTCGCTCCGATAAACGAATGGTTTCCAACCTGTACTTCGCCACACAAAACGGCACCACCGGCTATATGGGAAAAATCTCCCACTTTGACATCATGCTCCAGCACAGTCCCTGTGTTTATGATACACATCCTGCCAATCGAAGCGTGGGCGTTTATGAGGGCACCCTTTGCAATGAACGTACCTTCCCCGATTGCTGCTGTCGTTGAGACTGTGGCGCTTGGATCGGTTATTACCGGCACTGTAAAACCGTTTTTCCTAAGCTGCTCAAAAACCCTGTCCCGGACTTTTCCCTTTCCCATAAAACCAATCCCAACCACTGCATGAGTGACGCCACTCTCAAAAATCTGCGGAAAACATTCGTCCTCTCCAAGACAAGGATATGGAAACGCATCATCTGCCAACGGGGATGTGTAGCCGGAAATACGATATTGGCCAATAGAGTTTATGCTGTCGGCGAGACTCTTCGCGTGGCCGCCACAGCCCGCTATTAGAATTTTTTGACATATTTTATCCATGATAATAGTTCATTAACAATTCCCCCTAGTGCAATGAATCTCTATACCTTGCATCAGGGATTAAAACCATTTATGACATAAAAATCATCATAATCACTTTTTCCTCATGTTGTAAAAGCCTGTCGGACATAATCAGAAAGTTTCTCTTCGAAAACCCCTGTTTTAATATATTCGCGTTGAAAATGCGAAATGACAGCAGAATGCTTCTTATAATCAATAGACTCAACTGCAAGAAGAGCTCTCATGCAGTGGAATATAGCGTAGTAAGATCTGTTTGCTGAGGTGCAGTAGTCATCTGCTTCTATTGCAATTTGCACCATGCGTAAACATGACCTTGATTTTTCCAGACGATACTCGGAGAGAGAACGCTGATGTTCATTCATAAAGAACAACCCCCTCATCTCTGACATTTCTATAGTAAGGTAAATCGTCAACCCAGTCATCAAAAAAAGCTTTACTGCTGACCACTGTTTGAATCACTATATCATTGTTGAACCCAATATCCCAGATAACCTTCGAAATAGCATCTTCAAACATTCGAACCTCATCCTTATCATTGTCACAAATTACCATAATATCAATATCTGATTCCTTGTCAGCTGTTCCTCTGGCGTAGGAACCATATAGAATAATTTTATTGATAGAGACATTGTCAATCGTGAGTGCCTTTTCCACCACTTGATTTGTGATTGTGCGTATCTCATCGTTGGTTTTCTTCTGCATATTCCGCCGCATCCTCCAGTCGCTCCCGCATATCCTCAAGCGTGTCCATCTGCCCCATATCCAGCCAGGCATGCTCGCTCACGGGGTAGATCCCCACCCGCTGTCCTTCTGCCTTGACTTTTTCGATGATGTCCGGGAATCCCATGAACGTGTGCTCCGGAATCATCTCCAGCACCTCCGGCTCAATGATATACACGCCGGTGTTGGTAAGGAACGACATCTGCGGCTTCTCTTCGATGGTCTCGAGCTTCCCGTCGTCGCCGAGATGAACCACGCCGTACGGGATCGGGTAGGTTTTCAACGATGACACCATCGTGATCATGTTCTGGTGCTTTTTGTGGGAAGCCATCATTTTCCCGAAGTCATCGCGGACCAAGATGTCGCAGTTTGAGAGTATGAATGTGTCCTTGATCTTGTTTTTCAGCAAATACAATCCGCCGCCGGTTCCCAGCGGCTCGTCCTCGTCCGCATAGAACACATCGTAATCCTTCTCGATCTCATTGAAGTACGCCTTGATCATGTTTTTCTTGACGTTGACCACGAGATGGAATTCGTGGCAGCCGAAGTCCTGGAACTGCCTTATGATCCGTTCCACGATAGGGACATCGCCAATCGGGATCAGCGGCTTCGGAAGGATCTTCGTATAGGGGTATAGTCTTGTTCCGCTTCCGCCCGCCATGATCACCACGGGTGTATTTTTCAGCGCAAGATCGCTTCTTCCGCCGGAAAAACCCTCATCGAACAGGATGCGGAGGACCCGCCTGTCCTCATCAACCAC
>JAFUXY010000378.1 GCA_017477005.1 Lachnospiraceae bacterium
GCGCGATCACGCTGCCGTCCTCAAACTCCACGGCCGAATGCACGATACTTTCCGGATGGACGACGACCTCAATCCGATCCGCCCCCACCCCAAACAGATGCGCTGCCTCCATGACCTCCAGGCTCTTATTAACCATCGTGGCAGAATCAATAGAAATCTTCTTTCCCATATTCCAATTGGGATGCGCCAGCGCTTCTTCCACTGAAATCGTTTCCATGGATAGTCGGCTGCGTCCCCGGAAGGGCCCGCCTGACGCTGTCAAAAGGATTTTGGCGATCGGATTGTCCCTGTTTCCCTGCAGCGATTGGAAAATAGCGCTGTGTTCGCTGTCTACCGGCAGGATCGAAACGCCCTTTTCCTTCGCCAACGGCATAATGATCGCCCCGGCGCAGACCAAAGTTTCCTTGTTGGCTAAGGCGATATCCTTTCCGGCGCAGATCGCGGCTATCGTGGGACGGATGCCCAGCATCCCCACAATCGCTGTCAGCACCATGTCCGCCTCCGGAAAGGTGGCCGTCTCGATCAGCCCCTCCAAACCAACGCCGATCGGAACCGGACAATCGGCAATCCGCGAAGCCAGATCTTCCTTTGCCGCCTCATCCGCCACCGCCACATAAGCCGGTGAAAACTCCCGTATCTGTTTTTCAAACAGCGCCACATTTCTGCCGCAGGACATCGCCACTACCTCGATGTCTCCATGCTCTCGCAAGACCGAAAGCGTCTGCGTGCCAATCGAACCCGTTGCGCCCAAAATAGCTATTTTTCTCATTGTTTTATCCATAAATCCACTTGCATAGTCCGTAGATGACCGGCGCTGTAATGATCACGCTGTCAAACCGATCCAAAATACCCCCGTGTCCGGGAATCAAGGTTCCATAATCCTTGATCCCAAAATTCCGCTTGATGGCGGAAGCGGCCAAATCCCCAACCATCGAAAGCAGCGCGCCGGCGCCGCCGATCAAGGCCAAAAATCCGATTTCTGCCGTCGAAATCCCCAACGCCTTGCGGAACACAGAACCAAACAACGCGCAAAGCAGCATCGCGCCGACTACGCCTCCTACCGCGCCTTCGATCGATTTTTTGGGCGAAAGCACGGGCGCCATTTTATGTTTTCCAAACAGCACCCCTACACAGTAGGCGCAGGTATCACAGCCCCAGGAACAGAGCATGATAAGCCAGACCAGATAGGCGCCGCCCGGCAAGAGCCTGAGTCGATAGATACCGGAAAGCATCAGCCCCACATAAAAAAAACCAAAAAAGACAGCGGCCAGATCCTTCGCTTGATACTGCGGATAGGAAAACACATACACCGCGAGCAAAAGAATCAAAAAACCTGCAAAATAAAGGTCAACAGGCAGCGCATCCGAAAACCGCATATTGGCATAATACCCCACTGTACAAAGAAATGCAACCACCGGCATCGCTCCCTTGACCCCAAAGACCCGGTACAGCTCAGACATACCGATCAAAGAAACCAGCAGGAGTCCGCACAGCAGAACATCACCGCCTGCCAAAAACAGCCCCAAAAGGACAGCCACAAGCACAATCCCGCTCAACAATCTGGTTTTGAACATGTTCTATACCTTTCCGAAACGCCGGTTTCTCGCTGCATAGGCCTCCACAGCCTTCTTCAACTCTTCCTCATTGAAATTCGGCCATGGCACCTGAGTAAAATACAGTTCCGCATAGGCGAGCTGCCACATCAGATAGTTCGACAGCCGTAGCTCCCCGCTCGTACGGATCAACAGATCCGGATCCGGGATACCCGCCGTATCCAGATACGAAGAAAAGGACGACTCTGTGATCTCTTCTGGGTCGAGCTTCCCCACATCATACGCTTCGATCATCCGCTTTGTCGCCCGCACGATCTCATCCCGGCTTCCATAGTTGATCGCGACGACCAACACCAGACCCGTATAGTCCTTCGACGCCTCTTCCAATTCCTGGATGCGTTTCTGAAATCGTTCCGCCAACCCGCTCTTGTCGCCAATCACGAGCACCCGCATATTATTCTTTTTCGCGATCGAAATACAATTTTTGAGGTAATTTTCCAACAATTTCATCAGAGCCGCCACTTCTTCCTTGGGACGGTTCCAATTTTCCGTAGAAAACGCATAAAAAGTCAGGTAGCGGATTCCCAGATCCCACGCCGCCCGGCAGATCGGCTCCACATTTTTCGCCCCCATAGTATGTCCATAGGTACGAGGCATGCCCTTTGCCTTCGCCCAGCGCCCGTTTCCGTCCAGAATGATCGCCACAGACTCAGGAACTTCGGATTTGCTCATTTCTCTTAAATCCTTTCCTATAATATACGAACACACTGCCAACAAACCGACTTTCTGGTATTCTTTAGAAAGTCCGTTTATCGACAGTGTGCCTATTTGTAAACCCGC
>JAFUXY010000379.1 GCA_017477005.1 Lachnospiraceae bacterium
CGACGGGGACTCTCTATCTTTTGGATTCCACCTATTCGATTCGGATTTTTGCGTCTATGGAAGCCAACGCCTATGACGAGAGGGTTTTGTCGATCAACAAGGATCCGAGCAGAATGCCGCCCCTCCTTGCCTTTATCGACAACAATGCGGCACAGTATCGAGATATAGGTCTGCAGGGATCGGATACGGTGTTGTGCTTCGTGACCTGCGAAAGCGGAAAGACAAATGGCCGGGCGTTGGTTTTCGCCAGGCTCGAACAGATTGCCACCCGCAGCCAGGGAGAGGACGCGGAGAAAAAACGGCAGGAAGAGATGGGAGACGTACAGGAGTGGTTCGAGGAAGAATAAAGTTTTAGGAAAACGAATGGACACGGAAACAAGCAGAGTCTGCGAGGTTTTTCTGGGAGAGGTTCCATAATCCAGGTATCTGGCAGCAGAATTGAGGCAAAGTATGGTCATTGCGAACAATATTATGGCAAATTTCACACAGAAAGAGCTGAAGGTGCAGACTGGCAAAAAGACGAAGGACACGGAAAAGCTTTCGTCCGGCTATCGGATCAACCGTGCGGCGGATGATGCGGCAGGGCTTTCCATTAGCGAGAAAATGCGGTTCCAGATCCGGGGCTTGGATCAGGGAATGGAGAATACCATGGACGGTATCTCTTTTGTCCAGACCGGGGATGGGGCGATGTCGGAATGCCAGGATATGATCAATCGGATGGAAGAGCTGGCTGTCCAGGCGGCCAATGGCACCAATTCCGATTCGGATCGTCGGGCAATCAACGCCGAAGTACAGGAATTGAAATCCGAGATCAACCATATTGCGGATACGACCAAGTTCAATGAGATCTATATCTTCGACCGGGATGGGGTCAATTTTGACAGTTTGGAAAGCTTGGGTATTGAAAATGCCAAGACGATTGACCAGGTGGGCGGTGTCGCTGGAGAAGTGCTGAACCGCTATGTGAGCAACCTACCAAAAGAAGTGAAAAGCAAAGATGTGGCAGAAAAGCTTCTCGACAACGAAAAATACATCGGCACAGGAGAAGTCGTATACCGGGTCCGAGCGGGAAAGCAGGATGTAGGTGATCCTGCCGTGGATGCGGATTACGAAAAGAACGGTATCTGGTTGGAAGAATTGAAGGGTGCAGTTGTCAGGGACACAAACGGCAATGTCATCAAGGATGCCAACGGAAATCCTACCTATGATGAGTCTGCCGGAACCTGGGAATTTGTGGACGGTTCTTTGATGTCTTGGGACGATGTGGGACTTGGTGCTGCAGCCTGGAGCGGAGGGAGTGATTCTGCCAATATGCAATTTACCTATCCAGAAAGTGCAGGCGGCACCGATGCGACCTTTTCCTTTGAGATAGACACTACGAAAAATGATCTGGATTCTGTGATCAATGGCTTGGATGGCGTCTATCTTGTTGGGCGGGATCTGCATACGACCTATGATGCAGATGTATCAACGAGCAGCAGCAATATTGTGTCCGCAGATATCAGTATCAACAAAATAAAGAATTTTGTGACTCCGGAGGAGGAGTACAAGTTGGGAAGGGTTTTTGACAATGCTACAGATCAGGATGTTGCCATAGGAGCAACAACGATGAACGTGACCGATCCAGCCAATCCCGAAGCAGAAATATCGATGTACGCTACCGGAAGCGCTAGAGCCGGTGGCACCACCATCGACTTTTCCGGCGACCTGAACAGCGTCAAGGCAGATTTGGAAAACGAAATAGAGAAATACTATTATCAGGCGGCGGCAAAAGCGTATGGGATCGAATTGGCCAGTACCAAGCGGGACAAACTGACCCAATTGGCGGACGTACCTTTGTCGGTTGTACTGGATGGCAACAATAAAGTAACAGGCGGAGGCCAGGCGACGCATCTGGTTGACACAATCAAGCTAGACACAAATACCTATCCGGATTTGAAGACAACGACAGGATCCAATGGTTATGAGACTACCATTGCAAACTCCTTGAATAACAAATCTACGCTTGCCTGTGGCAAAATTGATTTTGCCGGGATCAATGATCCAAAAGAATTGAATGGAACCGCCTTCAATTCTACCTGCTCTACCTGCGAACGTCGCTTCAGCGCGGTGTTTATTGATTTTACAGAGCAGCCCCAAAATGCATTGGCGACACAAAATACGCTGACAAAGACACTGGCCGATGGAACACAATTGAATTATTCCATATTTAAGTTCAACGGCAATGGCGATCAAGTACCTTTTTCAACCAGTGGCTCCGGGACAGACAATTATGTTTTATTCATTGACACTGATTCTATGTCAAGTGCGGGATATACAGGGAATAATTCAGATCCGAACAAAACAATTGCAAGAGGCGTGGTGGATCTTTTTGACAAGGTCTATGATTTTCATTTCACGCAATATGCGTCTGAAGGAACCTCTCTGTATGTGATGGAAGAAAGACCCGGCTATGCCCAAAGAGCTAAAACCGAAGCCAAATTTGAACCCAGTTTTTTTGGAGGGGATCCCTCCAGCAAAAACATAGATTTTTCTGTCAATATGGCGACAAATGACAATTCTCGCAATATGACAGTAGATTATGTTTATAACATGGCGAACGAAGTCAAGGATATCATGGTCAATCTGGTTCCGAATACTAGTGAAACGGATTATTATGACCTGCGGTCGAACGGTTATGGAACGTTTTTGGAGAAAACCCGGGATGTAGAACCGAGTGATACGAGTACGATTCAGAACGAAAAGCAAGATAGTTTTACATCGGGCAAAGCGTCAGGTCAGTCTCAGCCGACCTCGGGTACGACAAGGCAGCTTACCTATACCGATACAGAAATCAAGACAGTCACGACCACGAAGACGACGAATTTCGGCAAGAGATACGTTTCTAGCTCAAATGGAAAAGAGTATGAGCTGAAGGATGTCAAAAAAACAGTGACAACAGTGGAACAGCATGAGATCAAAACGACCTATACACAAAATCAGATTTTAGACAATCAAGGAAACTGGGTGGACGATCCCAATTCAGCCAGACAGCAGCAAAATCAGGTTGACAATATAATCAGTACTCAAACCACAGAGGAATATGTGCCTCCAAAAGATCAATGGCTTGTACCTACCATGACCTTTGATGGAAATCCAGTTGAAAAGCTTCATGAGTTTTTGAAAGAATACGATGAAAAACATGACGGCACGCCGGGGATTATCGATGGAAAAGTGACAAAGGATGCGGCAGACAGAATTGTAAAAGATGTGCTGGATCATACAGATGTGACGTTTGACGCAACAGATTATACCAGATTGAATTGGGAATGCGAGGCATCGTTTGAGGGAGATACAGATGCTGCGGAGCCGTCCGGCTATGGTTATACTGCGACGGGCGAGGTAGAATGGCGAAAGGGGAACATGGAGATCAAGATTCAGCATTCGAGCGAGCTGTCGGATTTCACCACGATTCCTCAATTCGCATTGGACACAAAGGCACTAGGGCTTGACGATGCGGATTGCCTGACACAAGACAACGCCACAGATCTGATCGACCGGACGAAATACGCCCAGGAAGCGGTTTCAAAGCGGCGAAGCAGGTATGGCGCTATCCAAAATCGTCTGGAGCATGTGTATCGCAATCGCGGCAATCAGATGGAAAACACCCAGGCGGCGGAGTCTGCCATTCGTGATGCCGACATAGCGGATGAAATGGTTCTTTTTTCATCCCACAGCATTATGGAGCAAGCGGGACAGTCCATGCTTGCGCAGGCGAATCAGTCCATGCAGGGTGCTTTATCCATATTGGGGGCGTGAGAAAAAGGCTTGGTTCTTTGCCGGGCAGATTCGAATTTGTCTTTACCCCAAAGCAGGATTCTTGACTCAACATGATCGAGGTCTACTTTGGGGTGCAAATTTTTCATTGCATTTTCATGCAGTAGGTGTTATACTTCGCATAAAGCAGAATAGTTCTTGATCTTTTCGATTATCATTTATGGCAAACGGCTTGCCATATCTTTTCTTGAATGACGTATTTCCTGCTTTATTATTCCATATTTAGAAATTTATAAGGCGGGAGTACAAAGATTTGCTGCTCCCGCAGGAGGGAGGGCGAATGGCGACAGAAAAAGATAC
>JAFUXY010000039.1 GCA_017477005.1 Lachnospiraceae bacterium
CATCTTCACCGGCTTGAATCACCTGGTCATCAACTCCATGCTCGGAAAGGGGTTTTCCGAGGGGTTCGGCTTCACCCAGCAGGAGACGGAGGA
Organism: Lachnospiraceae bacterium; assembly: GCA_017477005.1. GTDB lineage: Bacteria > Bacillota > Clostridia > Lachnospirales > Lachnospiraceae > RGIG4930. The sequence continues at coordinate 94 of JAFUXY010000039.1, forward strand.
TATGCTTGAGCATTACGGCCTCGGCGAGAAAAAGGACTAGGTGCGCGACTGGTACAACGGCTATCTCTTCGGGGAGACGGAGATCTACAACCCTTGGAGCGTGATCAGCTACGTGTATGAAAAGGTAATCAACGGCCGACCCTTCCCGGCGGCTTACTGGGCCAACACGTCTTCGAACTCTATCATTCATGACCTGGTCGAGCGAGCGGACGCGGAGGTGAAGAGGGAGCTGGACCAGTTGGTTGATTTCGGGACGATAGAGAAGAAAATACACGAGGATATTACCTATGATGACATCTACAAGTCGGAGGACAACCTTTGGAATTTCTTGTTTTTTACCGGTTATATGCGCAAGGTGTCCGAGAGGTATTCCAATGATGACAACTACCTGACCATGCGTATTCCCAACAGAGAGATCCGAAGCATTTTCAAAGGGCAAATCAGCGAATGGTTTGACAAAGTGGTCAGGGACACCAACAGGGGCGTTTTTTGGCAGGCTGTGCTCTCAGGCAACACAGAGGAGATGAAGAAATTCATTACCTCCCTCTTGAAGAAATCCATTAGCACCTTTGATTCGCTGGAATCGTTCTATCATGGATTCTTGCTGTCAACCCTGATTGGAACTCCCGACTACGTGACGCAGTCCAATCGAGAGGAGGGGGATGGGCGACCGGATATCGTGCTATATCCCGAAAATCCGGAGGATCCAGCCATCTTGTTTGAGATAAAAGTCCGAAAGAGCTTCGCCGAGATGCGAGGCGGCATAGAGGAGGCGTTTGAACAGATTCGAAACAGAAGATACGAAGAAGGGATCTTGGACGACGGGTACAACGGGGTGGTTTCGTTCGGGGTCTGCTTCTGCAAGAAAGCAGCGATTTTCGAGAAGCTAAACCCCTAGATTTTACCTCATGACAGCAAATGCGACATCCACTGCGTAAAGCGCTACCATGAACAGGCCTTCCCATCGGTCGATGCGTTTCTTTGTCTGTGAAAACAGATACACCATCAAACTTGTGGCAATCAAAATAATCAAATCGTACACCGAGGCAATGTTGACAGAGACGGGGTGGATAAAGGAAGAGAGGCCAAGGATGAACAGTAGATTGAAAATATTGGAACCGACCACATTTCCAACCGCCAGTCCGGTCTCTCCTTTTCGGGCGGCGACGACAGACGTGACCAGCTCGGGCAGAGACGTACCCACTGCTACAATGGTCAAGCCGATCAGAGTCTCCGTCATTCCGGCGGCTCTGGCGATTTCCTTTGCACTGTACACAACGGCCTGGCCTCCTCCGACGATATAAATGAGTCCAACCACAATCCGCGCGATATAGGTAATGACGCTTTCCGTAGTTGTTTTTTCGTCTTCTTCTGGATGTTTTTGCGCATCCAGAATCAGCAGTACAATATAGACAATAAAGATAATCAACAAAAGGATTCCATCCAACCTGCTGACCAACCCGGCGTTCTCGTCCATGTCTCTTGAAAGGAGCTCCCATCTCAATATTTGAGGAAGGCATGACATCACAAACAACACAGCAGTCGTGGCAATCGAAAAGGGAAAGTCGCGCTTCAGGATCACCTTGTCAACAGGGACCGGATGGATCATAGCGCATACACCGAGCACCATCAACAGGTTGAAAATATTGGAGCCGACCACATTGGAAAGAGCGATCTCATTGGAGCCTTGCAGTGCGGCCGTAGCGCTGACGGCAAGCTCCGGAGCGCTTGTTCCCAATGCCACGATCGTCAGGCCGATGATCACAGAGGGAATCTGGAATTTTCTTGCCACGCCGGAGCTTCCATCCACAAACCAATCGGCGCCCTTTATCAGAGCGGCAAATCCGACTACCAAAATCATTATGTTGATGATTACCATGAAAAGGCCTCCCCTATATCCACGTTATTTTTTCGTTGTTTCAAGCTCAAATAGTTCGTATTCTTCGACTCCTTTTTCGCCACTGCTCAACGTCAATGTCGAAATAAACCGGAAATCCAAATTTTGTACGACCTGTTTCGCAGCATCATCTTCTTTTGGAATATCCATTTGCACCTTGGTTTTTCCCGTCCTTTGGGCATTCGAGATAACATGCTGTATCATTTCGCTCGCCACGCCCCGCCTTCTATAATTCGGATGAACCAGTAGTTGGTGGATTATCTTGACATCGTCTGGATTGTGATCCTTTTGCCATTCGGAATACTCGTATTCGGAAAACGAATGGTTCACGATCATGGCCGCTATGATTTCTTGGTGAAAGATTCCAACGATCAATTCCGTGATCTCCTGATATCTGTTTTCCGTTTGAATTTTCATTCCCAAACGATCGCAGATCGCCTGACGCTGCTTTTCGTATTTTTCGAAGGAAAAGAAAACGCTTTCCGCCAGGTTCGCAGCCGCCCATTCGATGGCGCTGTCAATCACACCTATTTCATAGAGTTCATCCGTGTCCTCTTCCGATGCCAGTATACAGATTTCCCAGGTTCTTCGGGTTCTGGGACGTGCCATGCAGGTGGAACGGGCGGACTGATTTTCCATGGCAAAAAAGATCATGGCGCCATTGGAAATCAGTTTATCAATGGAGTCAAAAAACCGTTTTTGCGCCTCTGTCAGCTCTGTTTCCGTTTTCATAAAGCGGCGGATATTGAGCAGAATAAAATCCTGTTTGTTGTCCGGAGCATAGCCTTTAATTCTCATCTTCGGAACTCTCCAGTTGGTCTTTTTTGCCATCCTTTCCACCGTTTTCTGACCACCACGCCAGTATTCCCATACAAAAAACGATAACACCACATACAACACCAATGATTAAATCCGATCCTCTCATTTTCTTACCTCATCTTTTTTGCTAATTCATTTTTTTGTCGAAAGATATCCTAGCACAACTGCCAGCAAATGACGGCTAAGATATAGATAAGAAAAAAGCTGCCGCAAAACAGCATTTGTTGTCTGCGGCAGCTCCTTTGAGGTTTTGTGTTTTTTTCCTTAATGCTCTACCGGCGTCACGTTCGCCCAATAGTCTTCGATCTTCTCCGCCAGTTCCTCCCTGGTGCACTGATCGGCCAGATAACGCTGCATCTGGGCACCCAGAACAGAGTAATGATCGTCCGGATCGTAATCATAATTCGGTACCAGCTTTCCTTCGTCCACATACTGCTTCACGATGGCGCCGATGTCGTTGGCGCAGGGTACAGTATTGCTTTTGAACGGGGATACCATTGCGCAGGTTTCGGAGATCAAGGTTTTGCCGTCGTCTGAATCCACCAGCCAGTTCAGGAAGTCCATCGCGGCCTGACGCTGTTCATCGGTCGTATTTTCCGTATTGTCGATATAGAAGAACTTGGAACCACCGCCCACGATCTTGCCCGTGTAATCATCCGTGATGTCCTGCGGTACCGGCATAAATAGTACACCTCTACATC
>JAFUXY010000040.1 GCA_017477005.1 Lachnospiraceae bacterium
AGAAGAAATCGAGCCGGTTATTACGAATGACACCTATGGCTGGCTGCTGACGGTGTATAAGCCGGTTTTGGATGCCGATGGACACTGCGTCTGCTATGCGGCGGCGGATATTTCGATGCATGAACTTGAGTCGGAGGTACGCGGATTTATTGCAAAGATGCTGTCTCTGTTTGCGGGATTCTTTGCGATGGTGGTATCGGTGGGTCTATGGTTTGCTGATTTCAATATGATCCTGCCTGTGAATACGATCGCGACGGTGGCCAACGATTTTGCGTACAACAGCACGGAAGAACGGGACAAGAGCGTGCTGCGTGTCCGGGATATGGATATTCGGACCGGGGATGAGATTGAAAATCTCTACCATGCTATCCTGAAGTTGGCTTCGGACAGTATGCGTCAGGTGGAGCAGATTACCGAAAAAAATGACCTGATCAACCGCATGCAAAACAGTATGATCCTGGTGCTGGCGGAAATGGTTGAAAGCCGGGACGCCAATACAGGGCAGCACGTCCGAAAGACGGCCGCCTATGTCGAAATTATCATGGATCAGCTAAAGAAGGAGGGTATTTTTGTCGAGGATCTGACCGATGAATTCATCCAAGATGTTATCAATTCCGCGCCGCTTCACGACATAGGAAAGATTACGATTCCAGATGCGATTCTGAATAAACCGGGGAGGCTCGATGATGAGGAGTTTGCGATCATGCGTTCCCACGCCGCGGCCGGACGGGATATTATTTCGGATATTATCGAGATGGTGCCGGATTCCAAATTTTTGCGGGAGGCCAGAAACCTTGCGGCGCACCACCATGAACGTTGGGACGGAAAGGGCTATCCGGATCGGCTTTCGGGAGAGGAAATCCCCTTGTCGGCGCGGATCATGGCGGTGGCAGATGTGTTTGACGCATTGGTCTCGACGCGAAGCTACAAAAAGGGCTTTCCGTTTGAAAAGGCGATGGATATTATTCGGGAAGGAGTCGGGACGCAGTTTGATCCGCAGGTGGCGGAGGCGTTTATCCATGCGTCGGATCGGGTACGAGAGGTGGCGGAGTCCTTTGGAGAGGTCTATGAAACACAAAATAACTTGACAAAATCATAGGCATATAGTAAAAAATGAGTGATTATTTTTGAAACAAGGAAACCTGTTTTGCGGATTCAAAATCAAGATACGGAGCCTAGTACTGTCCAACGAACACGAAGTGTGAGTTGTTGACAGCACTGGCAATCCGACAACAGAGGAAGTCAGAAAATTACTTGCAGTGATAGAGGAGGAAAGATTATGGCGGAGACGATGAAGGATTATGAGCATGAATTGGCGGCCTCTTTGCATCAATTCGAAGAGGGCGATATCGTGTTGGGCACGGTGATCGGTATCGGAGACGATGCGGTGACGTTGGATTTGGATTCTTATGCACCGGGTATAGTGCGTGGAGAGGATATGTCAAACGATCCTGGGTTTTCCGCCGTGGATCATTTTCGTTATGGACAAAAGGTGCGCGCCAAGGTGATCAAATTGGACGATGGAATGGGGAATCTCGCGCTTTCTTTCAAGGAGGCGGAGAACGAGCTTTCCTGGGGGCATCTGGCGGATCGCAAGGAGAAGCATGAGATTTTTTCGGTGAAGGTCCGGGAGGCTGTCCGGGGAGGGGTCGTCGCCTACGTCGAAGGGATTCGAGGCTTCATTCCGGCGTCGCAGATATCCACGTCCTATGTCGAAAATTTGCAGTCCTTGGTGGGCAAGGATTTAGCGGTCGTGGTGTCTGAGGTGGACGAGAAAAAGCACCGGTTGGTGCTCTCTGGCCGCGCGGTCGAGCAGGAGCGGGAGAGAGAACGCCGCGAAAAACGGGTGGAAACAATTCTGCCCGGAGATATTGTTTCCGGAAAGGTGGAGTCGATCATGTCGTATGGCGCGTTCATCGATCTCGGAGAAGGCGTGAGCGGTCTGGTGCATATTTCGCAGATTTCGAGAAACCGTGTGAAGTCGGTCGAGGATGTTCTTCATGTAGGCGATGAAGTGCGGGCAAAGGTGCAGAACACAAAGGACGGGAAGGTGTCTCTTTCGATCCGCGCTTTGGAGGAGGACGAAGCGCCCGCCAAGGAAGCCGAAGAGCAGAGGATGCTTTCGAAGGAAATTGAAAAATATTCGGACAAGGGTGAGGCATCGACTTCGCTCGGCGATTTGCTAAAAGGGATTAAATTATAATGAAATGCCCCGTCGTTTGGATACGGCGGGGCGTTTTCATATTGTGAGGCAGCGATTGTATTCAAAATTATGCAGTGGTGATCGCTTCGTATTTTTCTGCGACGAGTTTCCAGTCAATGAGTTCGAACAATTCCTTGATGTATTCGGCTCTCAGGTTTTTGTATTTGAGGTAATACGCATGTTCCCAAACATCGATTGCGACGATGGGTTTTTTGCCGGTGCCAAGAGAGATCGGATTGTCTTGATTGAGTGAGTTGGAGACGGAGAGAGTGCCGTCCGCGTCCGTTTCAAGCCACGCCCAGCCGGAACCGAATTGTCCAATGGCCAGTGCCGTCAGCTTCTCCTTCAACTGTGCAAAGCTGCCAAAGGTTTCATTGATCTTGGCCAGCAGCTTTCCTTCGGGTTCGCCACCGCCATTGGGAGAGATGGTGGAGAAGTAGAGATTGTGGTTGTAGAAGCCGCCGCCGTTGTTGCGGATGGCGGTACGCAGAGCCGGATCCTCGATTGTATCGAGGGAAGCCAAAAGCTCTTCGATATCCATGTCTGCCACGCCTGCTTTTTCGGCGAAGTTGTTGAGATTGGTGGTGTAGGTCGCATGGTGTTTGCCGTGGTGCGTTTCAACGGTCTCTTTGTCGATGTGCGGTTCTAAAGCATCAACAGCATAGGCAAGCTTGACTTGTTCAAACATAAATCTCCTCCTTTTTGTCGCGTGTTTATTTATTCACTTTTGACATTATAGCATGACGATATTTGAAATTCTATGTTTTTTTTCTGAGAGTATAAGGTTATTTCGTTTACAATAATGTTTGCTATTTTGGAGCAGATTTTGTATACTTAAAGGAAACGAATTATGGAAGCGAATAAAAGCAGATGAAGGAGGGCAAGCGATGCCGCTGAAAAAGAAACCGGTCAATGGAATGAAGGACGTTCTGCCCCGGGAAAAAGAGATCCGGGACTATGTGACCGGCGTGATTCAAGACACCTACCGCAGCTATGGATTTACTCCGATTGAGACGCCTTGCATGGAGGATATCGCCAATCTGAGCGGCGGACATGGGGGAGAAAATGAAAAGCTCATTTTCAAGATATTAAAGAGGGGGAAGAAGCTGAATTTAGAGACGGCCAAGAACGAAGCCGATGTGGTGGATTTTGGTATGCGTTATGATCTGACTGTGCCATTGACCCGCTTCTACGCCAACCACGCCAACGACCTTCCGAGTCCGTTCAAGGCGCTTCAGATCGGCAG
>JAFUXY010000380.1 GCA_017477005.1 Lachnospiraceae bacterium
AAGGAGGATAATCAAAATGACGAATAAAAAACGAATCGTCCGCCAGATGGCTGCCGTTTTCATTGCCGCTTCTCTGGTGGCGTGCGGGCAGTCCGGAACGAAAGCGGATCCGTCCGCGGACAGCGCCCAAGAAGATGGTCCGAGCAGCGACGAAGTGCTTGAGGATTATACGAAATCGGTAGAGGATACGTTGAAGGAGCATTTCGGGGCGAATTTCAAGGTCGAGCGAGACGGGCTGTTTATCAATGCTTCGGTGTGGAGCGACGGGATGGCGAAGATCGCCGAGGACGCCTCGGCCGGGGACGAGGCGCAGCAGCAGAAATGGGACGAAGAGTTGAAGAGCCTGTTGGAGCTGTCAAAGGAGCTTGGGATTTCTATGGAAGCAACCGGCGTGAAAAACGGGCATGCGGTGCTGTCCTTGATGGACGAGACAAACCTCGACCGAATGCTGGCGATGTTATCCGAGGATGTGGTGATTTTCGACGAAGTTGCCTCCAACAAGGAGAATGAAGCGGCAAATAATGCCGAAAATGCGACAGAAAACGATGACAATGCGGCAAATGCTGCCGGGGCAGAATCTGAGGAAACGACAGAGGGCGTGGAAGGAGCCGAGGAAGCTAGCGAGTGAAATTAAAACATCGATTAATTATTTCTTTCTTGATTATTGTAATCGTGCCGTTTTTACTCTACGGCACGATATTTATACATGCGTTTGACAACCCCGAAAATATGTTGGGACTACCCCCAGGCGCACCGCCGGATGTGGTGCGGGAGAAGGCAGCGGATGTGTTGATTTCGATTGTGCTGATTATGACACTCACGTCGATCCTGCTGATTTTCTGGAGTTATCATGGCGTGATGCGAAAGATATCCATTTTGATGATGGGCGCGGACAAGATCAAGGAAGGAGATTTAGATTTTTCGATTGAGATAAAGGGAAACGACGAGCTGGCGGATGTGAGTGTGGCTTTTGAGGAAATGCGCCTTCGGCTGAAGACGGACGCGATGCGGCGGCTTGAGCAGGAGCGGAATCAGCGACAGCTTGTTTCCAATATCGCCCACGATCTGAAAACACCGCTGACGGCGATCCGCGGTTATTCGGAGGGAATCTTGGACGGGGTGGCGGATACGGAAGAGAAGCGTTCTTCTTATATTATGACGATCCGCAACAAGGCCGAGGAAATGGATGTCCTTTTGAATGAGCTGACGGCGTATTCGAAGTTGGATGCAAACCAGATTCCGTATATGTTTCAGAGGTTGAACGTCCGGAAGTACTTTACCGATTTGGCGGACGATCTGCAGATGGATCTCAAGAATCGGGGCGCGAGGCTCGTGTATTACAATTATGTACAGGAGGACGCGGTCTTCGTGGTAGACCCGGTGCAGATGGGACGCGTGTTTCAAAATTGCATCGACAATTCGGTGAAATACGCCAAAGAGGACGAGCCTTTGGCAATCCATTTTGGGGTCTGGGTCGAGGAAGACCTTTTGCACGTTGAGATCAAGGACAACGGCATCGGCATCGCGGCGAAGGATCTGCCGCGGGTGTTTGAGCGGATGTACCGCGGCGACGCGGCGCGGACTTCGGCGGGCGGCAGCGGCATCGGGCTGTCGATTGTGAAGAAGATCACGGAAGACCACGGCGGCAGCGTTGAGGTGTATTCGAGACAGGGGCAGGGCTGCACGGTTTCGTTTATCCTGAAGAAGCTGCGGACGGTGGCGACGAAATAGGGAAAAGGGAGTATAGGTTGAGCAGGATATTGATTGTGGAGGACGAAGAGGCCATTGCGGAGCTCGAAAAGGATTATTTGGAGCTTTCCGGCTTTGAAGTCGCAATTGAGCGGGACGGCGATTCCGCTCTGGAGCGAGGGCTTTCGGAAAAGTTTGATATGTTCATTTTGGATGTCATGCTTCCGGGAGTCGATGGGTTTGAGCTGTGTCGGCGGTTTCGAGACAAGAGCAATGTGCCGATTTTGCTGGTTTCGGCGCGCAAGGAGGACATCGACAAGATTCGCGGGCTGGGCTTGGGCGCGGACGATTATATTACCAAGCCTTTTTCGCCAAGTGAGCTGGTGGCGAGGGTCAAGGCGCATTTGGGCAGATATGAGCGGCTGATCGGGGCGATGCCGCCGAAGGATGATATTATTATAATCCAAAATCTGCGCATCGATCGGGAGACGCATCGGGTGTGGGTGAATGGGAACGAGCGCACGCTGACTTCGAAGGAGTACGAGCTGTTGATTTTTCTGGTAATGAATCCGAATCAGGTGTTTTCGAAGGAGGAATTGTTCCGCAAGCTGTGGGACGAGGATATTATTGGAGATATTGCCACCGTGCCCGTGCATATCAAGAAGGTGCGGGAGAAGATTGAGGTGGATCCCGCGCGGCCGCAGTTTATTGAGACGGTGTGGGGCGTGGGGTATCGGTTTCGAGTGTGACTAGTCGAACTTAGCGTCTGTATTTCAAGACGCTTAGGGAGACTGTCATTCCGAGTATCGCAGAAAATCGTTCGGCAAATGCGTGCCTCGGGCACGCGCTTATGCTGTCGAATGATTTTTGAGAAACGCAGGAACCCTATGGGGATTTTTTAGGAATAATAATTATAGAAAGGTTTTTTTATGGCGGAGAAAAAGCTGGTGGAAGAGATCACCTCTATGAAAGAGGATTTTGCGCAGTGGTATACGGATGTGGTGAAGAAGGCGGAGTTGATGGATTATTCCTCAATCAAGGGGTGTATGATCTTCAAGCCGGGCGGCTATGCGATCTGGGAGAATATTCAGCGTTTGCTGGATGCCCGCTTCAAGGAGACGGGTGTGGAGAATGTCTATCTGCCGCTGTTCATTCCGGAAAGCCTGCTGCAGAAGGAGAAGGATCATGTGGAGGGCTTCGCGCCAGAGGCGGCGTGGGTGACCTATGGCGGTAATGAAAAGCTGGTGGAGCGGCTGGCGGTGCGGCCGACTTCGGAGACCCTGTTCTGCGATCTTTATGCGAATATCGTGCATTCGTATCGGGATTTGCCGAAGGTCTACAACCAGTGGTGCTCGGTGGTGCGTTGGGAAAAGACGACCCGGCCGTTTTTGCGTTCTTCGGAGTTTCTGTGGCAGGAGGGGCATACCGCCCATGCGACCGCGGAGGAGGCAGAGGCTCGGACGATCCAGATGCTCAATGTGTATGCGGATTTCTGCGAGCAGGAGTTGGCGATTCCGATGATCAAGGGCCAAAAGACGGACAAGGAAAAGTTTTCCGGCGCGAAGTCCACGTACACGGTCGAGGCGCTGATGCATGATGGAAAGGCGCTGCAGTCGGGTACGTCGCACAATTTCGGCGACGGCTTTGCGCAGGCTTTCGGCATACAGTATACGGATCAAAATAATGAACTGCAATACGTGCATCAGACCTCGTGGGGCGTATCGACACGGCTGATTGGGGCGATTATCATGGTGCATGGAGACGATTCCGGTCTGGTGCTGCCGCCGCATATCGCGCCTACACAGTTGATGATCGTGCCGATCCGGCAGGAGGCGGAGGGCGTGGCCGAGGCTGCGAATGGCTTGAAGGAAGCGTTTGCGGCAGCCGGTCTCCGCACGGGGATCGATCTTTCGGATAAGCGTCCCGGGTGGAAGTTTGCCGAGGCGGAGATGCGGGGGATTCCGCTGCGGGCGGAGATCGGGCCGAAGGATGCCGCGGCCGGGAACTGCGTGCTGGTGCGCAGAGATACGAGGGAGAAAACCGTTGTTTCGATCGAGGAAGCGCCGCAGAAGGCAGCAGAATTACTTGAAACTATACAACAGGATATGCTTTCCCGTGCCAAAGATTTCCTCGAGAATCATATTTCCGAGGCCAAGACCTACGAAGAATTTGTGGATGCGGTGGAGAGCAAGCCGGGCTTCATCCGGGCTATGTGGTGCGGTGATGTGGCTTGCGAAGAGAAAATCAAGGAGGATACCACGGCGACCAGCCGTTGTATGCCGTTTGAACAGGAGCGAATTTCTGAGACCTGTGTGTGCTGTGGCCGTCCGGCGAAGAAGCTGGTGCTGTGGGGCAAGGCGTATTGATGGATGGTTCAACGGTAATGGATGACGAATCGTTGATGGAAGAACCAACCAAAGGAAGCGTAGTATTGTTGGATGAATCAGAGCCTGCGATCACGCTTCCGGATGGGGTCGCTACGATCATAGATACGCTCGAGCAAAACGGGTTTGAGGCGTACGCAGTGGGCGGCTGCGTCCGGGACAGTATTTTGGGACGAACGCCGGAAGATTGGGATATTACCACGAATGCGCTGCCTGAAGAGGCAAAATCTCTGTTTCGAAAAACCTTTGATACCGGGATCAAACATGGTACGATTACCGTTCGAATGAGTGGCAAAAGCTACGAATTGACGACCTATCGGGTGGATGGCGAGTATTCGGACGGACGGCACCCGGATGAGGTGCGTTTTGTATCGAATTTAAGGGAAGATTTAAGAAGACGGGATTTCACGATTAACGCTATGGCCTATCATCCCGCGCATGGGCTGATCGATCTCTTTGGCGGAAAAGAGGATTTGGGAAAACGCAGGATCCGCTGTGTGGGAGAGGCAAGGGAGCGTTTTTCGGAGGACGCGCTGCGGATGCTGCGGGCGCTGCGGTTTTCGGCGCAGTTGGACTTTGAAATCGAGGCAGAGACGGCGGAGGCGATCTGCGTTTTGCATGCGAATATTCGCCAGGTATCGGCAGAGCGGGTTCGAATGGAGCTTGAAAAGCTGCTGTGTTCTCCGCATCCGGAAAGGCTTTTGGAGGCGGCCGAGCTGGGTCTGACCGGCGAGTTTTTGCCTGAATGGGATGCGATGCTTGCGACAGAGCAGCATAGCGTACACCACCATTTGGACGTGGGAAGGCATACGTTGGTGGTCGTACAGGCATGTCCTCTGAATAATAAGACGCTTCGACTGGCCGGGCTTTTGCATGATGTGGCGAAGCCAGTGACAAAAAAGACGGACAAGAAGGGGGTCGATCACTTTGTCGGGCATCCGTTCGTGGGGGAACGTATGGCGGCGGGCATTTTGCGGCGGCTCAAATACGACAACCGAACGATTCAGGAGGTTTCGAGGCTGGTGCGATTTCACGACGAGCGGCTGGTGCCGGGGGAGCGAAACGCCCGCAGGCTGGCGGCGAGAATCGGGGCGGAGCATATGGACGCGCTGTTGGTGTTGAAGCGGGCGGATCTGGAAGGGCAGAGTGATTACAACAAGGAAGAAAAACGCGCGCGCCTGGATCGGCTGGAGGCGGATTTTTCCAGATGCCGGGAGCGGGGCGACGCGTTGTCTATGCGAGAGCTTGCAATCGATGGGCAGAGATTGATTCATTTGGGAGCAAAGCGGGGGCCGCAGATTGGCGAACTGTTGGGACAATTGTTTGAAGAAGTGGTGGACGAGCCGGAGAAAAACTGTCTGGAGTATTTGGAGAAGCGGGCGAAGGAGCTCATGAGGTAGGCGATGGAGAAACAGGGGAAGAAAACGGATCGAAAAAAGGACCTTTCTCCGTGGCGATGGCGCCTGGTTTTGGGACTGGCGCTGCTGCTGGCGTTGAGCGGCTGCGAATATTTGCAGCCATATAAGGATCCGAGCGAGCTCGAGGAGTCGGACGAAGAGACGGAGGAACTGTCGGAGGATGAGATTGCGGCGGAAAACGCTGCTTCGACAGAAAATACCACTTCAACAGAGAAAGAATTGGCGGATTCTGCAAATCAGGATTACCAGGAGCTTTTGCAGGACGAATATATGGTTATGGACTGGAGCGATGGCGAGGAGAGGGTGATTTTGAAGAGCCTGACGACCGGCCGCCAGTATCGTTTTGCGTTCGGCATGGCTACGAAGTTTTTGGACAAATGGGGGAATGTGACGAGCCAGACCAATTTTTCGAAGGGCAGTGTCGTGAGTTTGAGCGGCGTGCAAGACAATATGCTCGCCACGATCTCGCTGTCGAAGGACGCATGGGTGATTGAAGGACTACGCAATTTTTCCTTCAATATAAAGAAGGAAACCTTTCAGGTGGGGGAAACAAAATACCGCTTGAAGCCCGATGTCAGTGTATTTTCAGACGATCGCAGTATTACGATGGACGAGGTCTCAACGGACGATCGCTTGCGGGTCGTGGGAAAGGGAAAGACGATCCTGTCGATTACTGTGGAGACGGGGCATGGGTATATCTCGCTGCAGAATACGGAGTTTTTCAATGGGAGCATCGTGTCAATTGGGACAAAAATCCACGCAATGTTGAATGGAGATACAACTGTATCGGTGCCGCAGGGGAAGTATCGAATTACCGTGGCGAAGAATGGTTATGGCGGGTCTACGAAGGTGCAGGTGCGAAAGGACCAGACTACTTATGTCGACCTGAGTACCTTGATCGGTGAGGGGCCGAAAAAATGCCAGCTTCATTTTGTGGCTTCGGTCAAAGGGGTGAAGGCGTTTTTGGATGGCGAGAAATCCAAGGTCAACAAGGATGTGGAGGTGGATTATGGCGAGCACAAGCTGCGGGTGGAGGTGCCAGGTTTCCAGCCGTGGACGAAGAGCCTGATTGTGAACTCGCCTTCGGCAAGGATTTCCATTGATCCGACGGCGGAGAGTATTCCGCTTCCGGTTTCTGTGACGGCGTCGGATAATTCCAATTCCAAAAAGCAAAAGAGCAATAATGCTTCCGGGAGTGATGGGGACGGGGCGAATGCGTCAGATAGCGCGCAGAGCAATACGTCCGGACAAAATGCGACCAATAATACCACTTCCAGTCAGACGACGCAGAATCAGACGGGCGGAAGCACGACCGGCGGCACAACGACGAATAACACACAGACGACGAGTTCGAATACTGGACAGACGGGGCAGACAACGGGAGGCAGTCTGACCGGTGGCTCGGCCACGACAAACACGACGAATACCGGGCAGACGTACAATACGAATGCACAGAATACGTCGGAAGACAGCGCTTCGGGGACGGATCGGTATGCCGGAGGGGGTTATGGCGGGAGCACGACGAATTCCGGGAGCGATTATGGCGCACAGGCTGGTGGGAATAATACGAACGCCGCCACGCAGCGGGAGTTGGATTACCTTGACACGCTTTCGAATATGATCGATGAGCTGACGGGGGAGTGAGAGAGCGCGGTTTGCAATGGACAGTCGGGTTGCGTTGCCATTCACTGCTTGAGGGGAAAATGGCTTGCGGCTAAGCCGTGAATGGTAAGGATTTCCGAGCCTAAGGACGTTGCGCTCCTTGACGGTGTCGGAGGGTTTGTGATAGTATAATACTGCTTTTTATTACTGTTTTTCAAAAGACAACGTAAGGTCGTTTACCATAATTTAAGAAAAGAGGATGCCTATGTTTAATTACATTGTCGCCGGGATCACCCAGCTTGAGACGATTGTTAAAGTCAAAGAAATTCCGATTGCATTTCGGCCGAGCACAGAGTCGCACGATGCGATCCATACTTCGGCGGGAGGAGACGCTTTCAATATTTCCCTTGCTTTGAAGTGGCTGGGCGACGAAGTGAAGTTCATGACGGTGGTGGGCGAGCATCAGGATCTGTCGATCTTCAATCCCTCCGACCGCGAGGTGACGCTGGACACGAAATATGTGATGCCGGTGATGAAGGAATCGCCGATCGAGGTGCTGTTCTATGACGACTGGCGCAGGCAGCAGGGGTTTGAAGATTTGAAGGATATCCGCGAGGCGGAGTACGATACGGAACTCGTCGAGCCGATTGCGGATCAGGCAGATATGTTTGTTTTGTCAAACGCCAATTTCTGCCGCCCGTTTATCAAAATGGCGGAGTCGCATGGCAAGAAGCTGGCGGTGAAGATCCATAGCTTCAAGAGGGAAAAGGAGAAGTACAACACCGATTTTCTGGAGAACGCCAATATTTTGTATTTCTCGGACAATTCCATCGAGGAAGAGCCATTTGCGTTCGTACAGGACATTGCGGATCGGTACAATACGGATATTATTATTTTGGGTCAGGGCGAGAAGGGCGTGATTTTGTATGATCGTTATCGCAAGATCAAGGTGCATTACGATCCTGTGAAATCTACCAAGATCGTCAACCTGGCGGGTTCGGACAATGCGTTTTTCGCGTGCTTTTTGCATTACTTCATGAAGACCGAGGATCCGAAGATGGCGGTACACAAGGCTCTGCTTTTCGCGTCCCACAAGATTGGGTATATGGGTACGTCGAATGGGTTCATGACTGAGGAGCAGCTTGACCATTGGGATGAGCTGGTGTGGAATCCGAGAGGAACATCGGCCTTGGGCGGCGGCTTCAATATTCCGGGGATGCCGGGGCTGACGTTGTAGGGAAAACGAAAAATAGGATTAGTGATTTGAGGGGCTTTGATGAAAAGCCCCTTTTTGCAAAGAAATGAATATATTCGTTCCAGCATAGGGAGGTGAAGCTACATGATTTCTATGATAAAAAGTAATGAAATGGAGACTCCTCAGGCTATTGAGGAAAGATATCCACATTGCAAATATATTTTAACAGACTTTCAAGACTTGAACCATATGCAGGGGCATCTGTACGCAGTCAGCGATGGAAAAGATTCTTTCCGTGAGCTATGCGAATTATCAGATGTGTTAACGGATGAAGGGGTTATATGTATTATCATGGGTGAGTACGAAGAAGGAGGGATGATGATCGGTGTACAGCGTGAATTCAAAAAACAATAGAGTTACTGTCCAATGTAATATACTGAAAAAGGGACGAATAAAATTTCTAGAAGCTGTATATGATACGGGAGCAAGATACACTTGCTTTCATGCCTCATTTATCGATTCATCTTTGAAGGAAGAGGAGTTCAAAGATGAAGAGTGCAAAGCTTTGTCCGGGTTCGTCGGCAGTCAGGCATCGATATTTTACAAGTTCGAGGTAGACCGATTTGCGTTTGGCAATATAGATCTGTCAAGTCAGTTTGTATGGATTACATTTGATCCAGATGTGACATCGAATGTGGTAGGGCTTGACATCATAAGGCGACTGACAAGGCTTTCAATTGGGGAAACCGATGAAATCCGTTTCTTTGAATCCATAGGGGAACTAAAACGATTTGTCGAAAACATATGATGGTGTTGTGTAAAGGGTATGGAGGTGACACCATGAGAGCGAATGATGAAGCAATCTTTTGGATGAGAAATGATGATTGGTTTAGAGTCGATGATGAACGGGATTGCTTGGAATTGAGAGGGGATAAGGTTGGATGCCGAGCAGCAGGGGTATAGGGACTGTTTTTTGCTGGTGATGTTCTGATGCACGATAGTATCAGGGAGTTATTGATTTGAGGGGCTTTGATGAAAAGCTCCTTTTTGCAAAGTTTGGAGTTGGAGGAATATGGTTACGAAATATAGAAATCCGAAGAAAGTGTCAGTCACGGATTATCTGGCAAATAAAGAAAATTCAGGAAGGGTTGCGGTTTTCGACCTTGGAATACCTGCAATAGTGGCGGAAGGCGATGGGACAGATTGGGTTGAATTAGAATTGATGTATGAAAGTCTGCGAGAGCAAGGCGACTATGAGCTTGTCATAGTTCGGGGATACGAGCCAACGGTCACGAGATTTGAGAGGTTGCCTGTATGACAGAACTTATTTTTCGAAAACATCAGTCCGGTTTTATCGCTCCGATTAAAATAAGCAAAAACCAGAATGCCATTATGCAGCTAGACACCGGTTCCCCAATAACGGTTATATCGATACCGGACATTTTGGCGCTTACGGAAGAAAAGCTATCGCTTTTCAGAATTCGTGTAGAGCAGTGTATCAACAAATACGGTACGCTGGATTTTGGCGTTTATGGTTCGCAAATTACAAGGGTAAAGCATTTGTTTGTGCCATATGTAGTCAAGGACATCGAAATAGGCCATACAAAGGTGCCGAGATTTATGTTTTGGGTAGACGTGACGTTCTATAACAAGATGCAAATAGAACCGACTTCTATACTTTTTGGATATGATTATGTTTATTTTGGAAAAAAGTATTTTGATAATGACGATAGTTTTCATATTCAGATAGACAACATTTCTCCTGATACGAAATCTATAGGCTACGCGTTATCTAATATTGATGATAGAATCGATGAGATTGCGTTGCTTATGAGGTGGTAATATCCAGTGCCAAAGAAACTCCTTTGAAGAGAAATAAGGATTTTGGACTGTTTTTTTGATTCTTTCCCCAATTTTTGTTTGCAATTTCCAAATAAAGGTAGTATAGTACTATCGTTACCTATGCGGTGACCCGTGTTCGATTCGTGGCTATGTCCTTCTGACCAAAGGATATTCGGACGCAGGGGCTGCGGTGGACAAGATTCAAATCCGATATGTGGCTACATCCTTCTGACCAGGGGATGGATCGGAGGCGGAGTCGAAGTCCGGGGTAGCGAGGCAATGTTGTTTAACGAAAGGAGGCTAGTCGAACTTGGTGAGAACGAGCGGAAGCGAAGTTTGAGCCATAGAGAGACTGTCATCCGAAGCGAAGCGAAAGGAGAGTCAACAAGCATGAAAAGAAAGTGGAATCAGTATTTAGC
>JAFUXY010000381.1 GCA_017477005.1 Lachnospiraceae bacterium
GGGACGGACGGTTTTCAGACCGGACGATTTCTGAACTGGTACGCGCTACCTATGATATGGGAAGCGTGAAGACCGGCGCGCTCATTGTGATCGAGCGAAACGTCGGGCTGGATGAATACATTCGCACGGGGATTCTGTTGGATTCGCAGGTTTCCCGGCAATTACTGTTGAATATTTTTGAAAAAAATACGCCGCTGCACGATGGGGCGGTGATCCTCCGCAAAGATCGGATCCTGGCGGCGACCTGTTATCTCCCGTTGACAGACAATATGGAACTGTCCAAAGATCTGGGTACCAGGCACCGCGCGGCGGTGGGCATTTCAGAGGTGTCAGACGCGATGGTGATCGTGGTCTCAGAAGAAACGGGACAGGTGGCGATCGCGCAGGATTCGCGGATCATTCGAAATGTGTCGCAAGAGGGGTTGACAGAGATTTTGAAGCATATACAGGCGGAGGAAGTCTGACGGCGTGAATGCAAAATGGAAATCGATCATTGAAAAAATTAAATATTCAGCGACAAACAACGTCGGGCTGAAGCTGTTGTCTCTGTTTTGCGCGGCGCTGCTGTGGCTGCTGGTCGTGAACATCGACGATCCTACACAGTCGAGGAATTTCACCGCGACGGTTTCGGTCAAAAATGAGCAGGTGCTGACCGATGCGGGGAAATATTACACGCTGCCGGGAGGCAATACCGTGACGTTTCGGGTGACGGCGAGGCGATCTGTGATCGAATCCCTTTCGGCGGGCGATTTCAAGGCGACAGCCAATATGGAACAGCTCGAGGACGAGCATAGAATCCCGATCGAGATCAAGGCCAAGCATTTGGCGAGCCAGTTGTCGATCTCGTCGAAGACCCATTACCTGATCGTATCGGTCGGAGAAAATACAGAGACCTCGTTCAAGGTGCAGGTCGCCTTGGAGGGGCAGCCGGGCGAAGGCTTCGAGGTCGGGACGGCTTCAGTGAGTCCGGAGGTGGTCTATGTAGAGGGACCGGCAGACACGGTTTCTACGATTCATTCGGTGTCGGTTTCCTGCGATGTGGCGGGAAAGACGGAGAGCTTTTCCGATACGGCGGTTCCGAAATATTATGATGAGCAGGGGCAGGAGGTGGATATGACGACGCTCTCCACCAATGCGGTGAGCGTGGTGGTGAATGTCGAGATGCTGAATATCCAGGATGTGCCGATTGCTGTCTCGACCCGCGGAGAGATGCCAAGCGGGCTGGAACTCGATACGATTACGACGGAGCCTTCTTCCATTCGGCTGAAGGGGAAGCCGGATCAGCTCAACAGCCTGACGACGCTTACCATCCCGCCGGATGTGATCGACCTGTCGGAGATCACAGATGATTTTGAGACGACGATCGATATCCAGTCCTATCTGCCGGACGGGATTTCAATCGTGAATGGAGAAAGCTCCCAGGTGCGGATACAGGTCTCCGTCCTTTCGGAAGACAGCCGGGAGTTCAAGGTCAAGACTTCGAATCTGACCGTGCGGTACTTAAGCCCCGGGCTGATCGCTGAATTCAAGACAAAGACGGTGAAGGTGAGGATCCGGGGGATGGAAAGCAGCCTCGAAGAGTTGGACGCATCGACGGTGGCGGGTTCGGTGGACGCGAGCGGTCTGTCGGAGGGCGAGCATTCGGTAGCGGTGTCGCTGGAGCTCGACGAGGGGCTTTCTGCCTCCACGGTCACGACGGATATTGTGATCTCGCATGTCAATCGGCCGGATGATATAGACGATGAATCCGGATCGGAGGGCTCTTCTTCCGGGAATAAAGATTCATCCAAGGCTTCAGAGAATGGCAATGCGAACGGCACAGTCCGCCAGCAGGCCGGAGACCGGGTAGACGGCGGAAGTAC
>JAFUXY010000382.1 GCA_017477005.1 Lachnospiraceae bacterium
GATCTCATAGAACGACCCGCGGTACAAAATCGACAAGATCGTACCCGGCATCCCGTCGTCCGTTTTTTCCCGCAGTAGACGGATATCCTCTGGACGCACCACGACATCCACCTCTCCCTGGGCAAAGCCCCGGTCCACGCTCATCCACTCATGGCCTGCGAAATAGACCCGCCCGTCCGAGCCCTCTTCTCCCCGGTAGGTAGCCTCGAAAATATTCGATTCCCCGATGAAATCCGCCACGAAGCGGTTGTCCGGCTCATCGTACACCTCTACCGGGCTGCCGGTCTGCTGGATACGCCCGTCCTTCATGATCACGACCGTATCCGACATCGTCAACGCCTCGTCCTGATCGTGCGTCACATATAAAAAGGTAATCCCCAGCTCCTTCTTCAGCTTCACCAATTCATACTGCATAGATTTCCGAAGCTTCAGATCCAAGGCGCCCAAAGGCTCGTCCAGCAGCAGAATTTCGGGCTCGCAGACAATCGCTCTCGCAATGGCGATCCGCTGCTGCTGCCCGCCCGACAAGGAGCGTATATTTCTACGCTCAAAATCCGGCAGCCCCACCAAGGCCAGCGCGTTTTTTACCTTTCGTTCGATCTCATCAGAAGATAATTTCCGCACCATCAGCCCAAACGCAATGTTTTCAAACACATTCATATGCGGAAACAAGGCGTATTTCTGAAAAATAGTATTCACATTGCGCTTGTTCGGCGGCAGCTTCGTCACATCTTCTCCGTCCAAAAAAATCTTTCCGCTGTCGGGACTCTCGAATCCGCCGATCAGACGAAGGATCGTCGTCTTGCCACAGCCGGACGGACCGAGCAGGGTCACAAAGGACCCCTCCGGGATCTTCAAATGAATATGTCGCAGCACCTCTTGGCCGCCGAATCCTTTGCATACATCGACCAGCTCTATCATGAAAACTCCACCTATCCGTCCGTTTCAAAGCATATACTGCCCCAATACAAAGCATATACTTCCCCAATTCAAAGCATATACTATATTATTAGTGCACGAACTTGATTCGTGCACTTTGCGCCGAATTCGAATCAGGCAACGCCTGATATTCCTATCGAATTCGTGTGCATGGTTTCTTGTCAGTACAGGCGCAAAATCCGTTTACTATTATAAGCAAAAGAGAAAACTCGTCAACAGTTGATTTTGGCGTACGATTCTTGTACAATACGTCTTTGGAGTTTATCGCAAAAATAGTCAAACGAGGTTTTTTATGATTCAGGCAAGCAATATTACATTACGGATTGGAAAAAAGGCGCTCTTCGAAGACGTCAACATCAAATTCACAGAAGGAAACTGCTATGGGCTGATCGGAGCCAACGGCGCCGGAAAGTCCACTTTTCTGAAGATTCTTTCGGGGGTACTCGAACCGACAAACGGCAACGTGATCATTACGCCCGGACAGCGGCTCTCGGTTTTGGAGCAGGATCACTTCAAATACGATGAGTTCAACGTGCTCGATACCGTGATCATGGGCAACCAAAGGCTCTATGATATTATGAAGGAAAAGGAATCGCTGTACGCCAAAGAGGATTTTTCGGACGAGGACGGGATCCGCGCTTCGGAGTTGGAGACGGATTTTGCCGAGATGGACGGCTGGAATGCGGAAAGCGACGCCGCCACATTACTAAACGGTTTGGGGATCGAGACGGAACGGCATTATTCGATGATGAAGGATCTGAGCGGCGCCGAAAAGGTCAAGGATCTGCTCGCAAAGGCGCTGTTTGGAAATCCGGACATTTTGCTTTTGGACGAGCCGACCAACCACTTGGATCTCGATGCGATCGGATGGCTCGAGGAATTTCTGATCAATTTCGAAAACACGGTCATCGTTGTCTCCCACGACCGCTATTTCCTGAACAAAGTCTGTACCAATACGGCGGATATTGATTATGGGAAGATCGAGCTGTACGCCGGGAATTATGATTTCTGGTATGAATCCAGCCAGCTTATCCTGAAGCAGCGCAAGGAAGCCAACAAGAAAAAAGAAGAACAGATCAAGGAATTGAAGGAGTTCATCTCCCGCTTCTCCGCCAATGCCTCCAAGTCCAAACAGGCGACCTCTCGGAAGCGGGCACTCGAAAAGATCGAACTCGACGACATCCGCCCCTCGAGCCGCAAATATCCCTACATCGATTTTCGCCCCAATCGCGACATCGGAAACGAGGTACTGACCGTAGAAAATATTTCAAAAACCATCGATGGCGTGAAGGTGCTTGACAATATCTCGTTCGTGGTCGGACACGACGACAAGATCGCCTTTGTGGGCAGCAACGAGGCCGCAAAGACCACGCTGTTTTCCATTTTGATGGGCGAGATGGAGCCGGATGAAGGCTCCTACAAATGGGGGGTCACGACGTCGCAGTCCTATTTTCCAAAGGACAATACCAAGATTTTTGACACCGACCTCGTGATCGTAGACTGGCTGACCCAGTTTTCAGAGATCAAGGACGCCACCTATGTGCGAGGCTTTTTGGGCCGGATGCTCTTCGCCGGAGAAGACGGGGTCAAGAAAATGCGCGTCCTATCAGGAGGAGAAAAGGTTCGGGTACTGCTCTCCCGTATGATGATCGAAGGTTCTAATATCTTGATTTTAGATGAGCCTACCGACCATTTAGATATGGAGGCGATTACTTCCTTAAATGAAGGTTTGAAAAAATTCAAAGGTGTGCTGCTCTTCTCATCGAGAGACCACCAGATCGTACAGACGACGGCCAACCGGATCATGGAAATCCTGCCTAATGGCACGATGATCGACAAGATTACGACCTACGATGAATACCTCGAAAGCGATGAGATGGCGAGGAAGCGTCAGGTATATTCTATGACTGAAGAGGACAACTAAGGAGACATCCAATGATTGATGAATACCGGGACTGGATCCGCGTGCAAAACTACACCCTTGGCACGCTGTCTGAAAAGGATGGAAACTTTCGCGTTGATTCCGACTTTGCGTTGGCGGAGATCAATTTCTATGAACTTGAAATGACCATCGTAGAACTGCGGATCACACGCAAAAAGGACGATGAGACGGTGTTTTTCCTGCATTTCGAGCTGCGGGATATGGAGTATGCCAAAGAACTGTTTGTCGAAATGGGGGAGACCTATGCGGAGCTTTCGAAAAAGCAAAGCGTGCAGGTGCTTTTGTCCTGCACCTCCGCCTTGACGACGGGCCTTGTGGCGGACAAGCTGAATCAGGCCGCCTCCCTGCTCTCCGCCGATTTTCATTTTGACGCAGTTCCGTTTCCCGAGCTCTATGAAAAAGCGCCCGACTACGATCTGCTGCTTTTGGCGCCGCAGATTGCCTACGAGGGCGCGAAGATCCGAAAGATCATGAAGGATATGACGGTGTTGGATATCCCGCCCCGTCTGTTTGCCACCTACGACGCACCCGCCATCCTCGAACTGGTACGGCAGAAATTCGCCGAACGGGACAATGCCACTCGCGGACAGATCGAGAAAAAAACTGTTTCCGTCAGCGACAATACGTTCCGGATCCTCTCAATCGCTGTCCTGGGCTACGGCAAAGACCTGTATCGGGTACTCTATCGCTGCTACGACAATGGAAAGCCTGATTTCGAAGAACGGGTTATGCGGCGCGGAAAGGGCAAGAACCTACACCGCATCCTGCGGGACATCATTGAGACCTCTCAAGGGATGCACAAATGTTTCGATGCGATCGGCATTACGATGCCAGGCGAGGTGCGCAACGGACATGTCGCCATCAATCATATGGATCCGGAACTGGATCTGGTCGCCGATTTTGAGAAACGCTACGGCGTCCCGATCATCCTGAAAAACAATACCCAGGCCGGTATCCTGGGGTTCCATGCCCGCCACAGCCACTACAAAAGCGCCGCCCTTCTCTCTCAGGGCGTAGCGGCGCGCTTCGGCGGCTGCGGTGCCATCGTCAACAACCAACTTTTGGAAGGCGCCCACAATGTCGCCGGAGAGATCAAATACATTCTGAGGCGTTTCTACGGATTGACCATCTCCGAAACCCACGGCGTCACCCCGGCCGAGACGCTTGAGACTTTGGATTTGTTCTCCCGATGCATCATTTCGCTGCTCGATCCGGAGATCCTGCTCGTCCGCAGCAAGCTGCTGACCGACATCGAGGATCTGCATAAGGCGCTGCTGCGTACCATACCGGCCGCCAATCTGCCAAAGCTGCGCAAGATCGACGACAACGACGCGCTGGAATATATGCTGTTGGGCATCATGACCCTCTGCGTGGAACGCCTTGTGAAGTAAAATCAGCAAGAGCATACACAAAAAGTGTGGAATAAGTTCATCATTGAAAATTTCCAATTTGCCTACTGTTCATGATCCAACGCTTATGTTATATTATATCTCAGGAAGGAGGATGTGATGATGGCTAATGTTTTTGATACAGCAAAATATATTTTAGAGCAGTCTGGCCCTATGTCAACAATGAAGCTTCAGAAGCTGTGCTATTATTCTCAAACATGGTCACTTGTTTGGGATGAATCTCCTTTATTTGAAGAAAATTTTCAGGCGTGGGCTAACGGCCCAGTATGTCCTGAATTATTCTACAAAACACAAGGTCAATATTCAGTAAGTGCCCGTGATGAGACCGGTGGATCAGGCGATTTATCTGACAACCAAAAAGACACCATAGATAGAGTCTTGGAACATTATGGTAGCCACAACGCACAATGGCTTAGTCAGTTGACACATATGGAAGACCCGTGGATTAAGGCACGAGATGGTGTTCCATCTGGTACAGGATGTAGCAATGTGATTACAAAGGAGAGCATGGCGTTATACTATGGCGGGCTCTAATTGTACGGTTACATGCTACCTGCTTTTCAGACAATCCAGCCGCTCTTCGAAATGCTCTGTCGCAAGCGGCTTGTCAAAGAAAAAGCCCTGTGCCAGATCGCAGTGGTTCGCTTTCAAAAGCTCTACCTGCGCCTGGGTTTCCACGCCCTCTACGATACATTCCATTCCCAGCTCGTGAACCAGCGCCACTACCGAACGAAACATCGTATTGCGGCGGCTGTCCCGGCTTTCCGTTTCTGTCGGTGCAAAGCTGCGATCAATCTTCAACACATCCCACCGAATCTCCCAGATCAGATTCAGGGACGAATAGCCCATGCCGAAATTGTCCACGGAGGTACAGACCCCTTTCTTCTGCAGCCCTTCCACGACCCGCTTCAGATCACGGAACTCCACATCGGACGCCGTCTCTTCCAACTCAATCTCAATATAACCGTGCGGAATCCCATAGCGGTCGATGACCTCTATAAGCTCATCGACAAGCCTTGCGTTCATCAAATTGTTGCGGGACAGATTCACGGAAACCCGCACCACCTGCTTGCCCTGATCGAGCCACCGGCGGAGGTCCCGACAGACGTGCTCAAGCATATAGAAATCCAGCTTGCAGATATTATTGCCCTGCTCAAAGATCGGAATGAAATCCACCGGTGGCACGATCTTCCCATCCCGCTTCCAGCGACAAAGCGCCTCTGCGCCCGCCAACTGCTCGTCCGACAAGGAGACCTTTGGCTGATAATACACCAAAAATTCCTCGTTCTTCAATGCATCGGAAAACATACTCTGAATCCGGTCGCTGCGTTCCCGCTGCTTTTGCATCTCCTCCGTGAAATAGACGATATTCTCCCGGCCCGAATGCGCTTTGATCGAGGCGCTGATAATGCGATCCATTACATCCGTCACATCCCGCAGACTGTCGTTGGATGGAATCTCGTAGATACCGGCCGTCGTCGAGACCTGCACCCGCTCGTCGTTGTTCTCATCATAGACGATTTCCTGCCCTTTGAAATAATCAATCACCGCAGAAAGCGCCGTTTTTTGAGCCAACAGCACAAAGGTGTCCCCACCCAAATGACAAACCACGCCGCCTTCCCCGACCTGCTTTTCCAACCCTTCTATGAACCGCTTCAACACCAGCATACCGGTATTCCGCCCAAGCTGTCGATTGATCAGCGTAAAATGAGCAAACCGAAAATGCGACGCGAAAAAGTGATCGAGAATGCCATCGTTTTGACAGGTGTTCATTACCTTGAAGTAATAACGCAGCGTGTAATACCCATCGTCGTCCTTGAACAGCGCCTCCTCCGCCGCGCTCTCATCCGGCTTCGCGCCATCTCGGCTGCTGTGATGCGCTTCCTTGATCTCGTACATCAGGCGGTCGCCCTTGTGGATCATCTCTTCCGGATCCGTGATAGAGCCATCGTTGTAGACCATGCCGATACTGACCGTCACGCCGCATTTGTAGCGAAACGCATCCTTCACCGCCAGCTCCAAAGCCTCGCACTGACGCTCGATATACCCCTTGTCGTGCGCACCCTCCGCGACGACAAATTCATCCCCGCCCATACGGGCGCTGGTCGCCTGTGGAAAATATTTCTCGATGAAATGAGCGGTCTTTTTCAACACATCGTCGCCGACACGATGGCCGTAGGTATCGTTGACCTCCTTGAAATGATCGAGATCCATGTACAGCAGATAGAACGCCTTCCCCGCTTGATTCTCCAGATATTCATAAAAATAGCGGCGGTTGTACATGCCTGTCAGCTTGTCCGTGTTGGCTTCGTTGAGGATCGACTGCTCGTAGGCACGATGGTAGGTAATGTCCTCCATCGTCACGAAGTATCCCGAGACGTTGTCGAAGAAATCCCGAATTTCGAGCTCCGTCACGTCCAAATACTGCTCCTCGTCTCCCCGAAACACTATAAATTCCTGTGTGCATAAGTGGCGCTCCGGCTCCACCTTCAACTCTCCGACAACATGAAGCTGCTGTTTCTTCCAAACTTCATAGGCGAAGTGTTCTTTCTCTTCCTCCGTTGAAAGCCCGGCAATCTCCGCAAAAATGCTGTTCATACGGACAACCTTCCGCTTCTGGGAAAGAATGAGCATCGGGAACGGCAGATTTTCGATCAAAATCGAAAGCTCAATTCCCAGATTGCTGAAATTCGTCACGTCATGCCCCACGCCGATGGTGCCGTAGACATTGCCCGCCATATCATACACCGGCGTCTTGTAGGTCGTCAGCTGCTTCATTCCCTCCCTTGTCTTCACGGGCTCATCGCAGATATAGGTTTTTCCGGTATTGATCGCAATCTCTTCCGATTCTGAACAATCAAATCCCTCACTTCCCTCCGTGGGGCGAGGTACATCCCAGATATCGTAATGATCATGCCCAATGATCGCATCCTTTTCCTTGTGAAGCACCTCACAAAACGAATCATTGACCATCGTATGGATTCCGTCGAGCCGCTTGTACCACAGCATATCTGGAACTGTGTTGATGGTTGTCAGAAGCGCGTGCTTGTAAAACCACAGGTCAAACTCCATCTTCATCCGGCCAATCGTCTCAAGAAGCGCGCGCTTGAAATCTTCCTCGCCGTCACAATAACCGACAAGAAAATCCCTCATTTCGGCGATCGTCCCTGCATCTGCGATCAAAAACATCCGAAACCGTTCCGAGACCCTTTCGGACAACGAATGCGCCTTGGCACCGTCGTCTGTCACAAACAACGCCAGCCCGCCTTCCACCGCTTCCTCAGTCCTCTCCTTCTCCAAAATCACGTTCCACATCAAAGACTCCGGAAGCTCCTCCGGCAAAAAATCCGGCAGAGAAACTGTTTTTTCTAAAGCATTGATGATTGTTAATTTCAGATTTATCATATAAACACGCTTTCATTTGTAATGCCAACGCAGAGTAGGAAAGAATCTGCAAGCATCACTTCGCATCGTTACCAATGTTCCCTAATTTTTGAAGCTATGCACCGGCGCCGGGATACGCCCGGTCCGGCTGACAAAATCCTCGCAGCCGAACGCATTGACCGGCATGATCGGCGCACGTCCCAACAGCCCGCCAAACTCCACTGACTCTCCAACACCTTTGCCGATCACCGGAATCAGCCGCACCGCCGTCGTCTTTTGATTGATCATCCCGATCGCCATCTCGTCCGCGATGATCCCGGAAATCGTCGATACCGGCGTATCTCCCGGCACGGCGATCATATCCAGTCCCACCGAGCAAACGCAGGTCATTGCCTCGAGCTTTTCGATCGACAAAGCCCCTGCTTCTACCGCATTGATCATCCCCTGATCCTCGCTGACCGGGATGAAGGCACCGGACAATCCTCCCACATAGGAAGACGCCATAATCCCGCCCTTTTTTACATTGTCATTCAACAACGCAAGAGCCGCTGTCGTCCCGGGTGCGCCTGGGTATTCCACACCAATCTCCCGCAGGATATCCGCCACGGAATCCCCGATCGCCGGTGTCGGCGCCAGAGACAGATCAATGATGCCAAACGGAATCTCCAGTCTTTTCGAAGCCTCCTTTGCGACTAATTGGCCTACCCGGGTGATCTTGAAGGCGGTCTTTTTGATTGTCTCGCACAGGGTCTCAAAATCCTCTCCCCGGACGCTCGCAAGAGCCGTCTTCACCACGCCCGGTCCGGCTGACAAAATCCTCGC
>JAFUXY010000383.1 GCA_017477005.1 Lachnospiraceae bacterium
CCACGCCGTTCATCGCCGCCACATAGGAACCCACATATTTCGCTACACGATAGCAGAACATATCGATCGCCAAAACGACTCTTTCATTGCCCTCGCTGGCGGCTTTCTCGAGATCCCGGAAATCGGACGAAACGCCTGAAATCCCCTCTACGCCTGACTTTTTGTTCAGCACATTCAATATACCAGAAAGATCCATCCCCTCTTTGTTGGCTATAAATTCAACCGCCGATGGATCGATGTCTCCAGAGCGTGTCCCCATGATCAATCCTTCCAACGGAGACAGACCCATTGACGTATCGACTGATTTTCCATTCTCCACTGCACAGATGCTGGCGCCGTTCCCTAAGTGGCATACGATCGTCTTGACACTGTCGTAGTCTTTTCCCATGATGTCGGCTGCCCGCTTGCTCACAAAGCTATGGGAGGTACCGTGGAATCCATATTTACGCACCTTGTACTTTTCATAATATTCGTACGGAATCCCATACATATAGGCTTCCTTGGGCATCGTCTGATGAAAGGCCGTGTCGAATACTCCGACCATCGGTACCGACGGCATCAATTCCCTACAGGCGTTGATCCCAATGATATTGGCCGGATTGTGCAGCGGAGCCAGATCGTTGCACTCCTCTACCGCCCGGATCACCTCATCATCGATCTTCGTAGAGGATGTGAATTTTTCACCGCCGTGGACGATCCGATGTCCGATCGCATCGATCTCATCGAGGGAGGAAAGCGCCCCGGTCTTTTCATTTGTCAGCGCCTCCAAAACCATGCGTACCGCCTCCTTGTGCGTCGGCATAGCGGCGTCCGTCACCTCTTTTTCGCCGCCAGCAGGCTGATACACCAGGCGCCCGTCGATCCCGATCCTCTCACACAGGCCCTTCGCCAAGACCTGCTCCGAATCGGAATTGATCACCTGGTATTTCAAGGAAGAGCTTCCGCAATTAATCACCAAAACGT
This sequence comes from Lachnospiraceae bacterium, assembly GCA_017477005.1. Classification (GTDB taxonomy): domain Bacteria; phylum Bacillota; class Clostridia; order Lachnospirales; family Lachnospiraceae; genus RGIG4930. The sequence continues at coordinate 964 of JAFUXY010000383.1, forward strand.
TCATAGTATCTCCTTTCTACCTAAGGAATTGTCCGTCCATCCTTTGTGGATTCGTCTTTCCAAACGTCCTTTTACACAAATTATTGTCGAACAACCCCTAAAAACTGAATATTTTTTTGCTATTATATCACAAAAGTTGTATAATAGAATAGCTTTTTCCATTGGAAACCATTTGATTTGCGGATCTCTGATAGAGAAAATCAGTGCAAATCATTCAAAAATCTATTCAACTTTAGAAAAAAGACTTGGAGGTATACCAGATGTCTGTCGTTGGTATCATTGCGGAATTCAACCCCTTGCACAATGGTCATATAGAAATCATCGACTATGCACGCAGGGAATTAGGCGCAGACTATATCGTTATTATCATGAGCGGCGATTTCACGCAGCGGGGCACGCCCGCTATGATTACAAAATACGATCGCGCCAAACTGGCGCTGCTGCACGGCGCGGATCTTGTGTTCGAGATGCCGGTCGTGGCTTCTACCAGCAGCGCCGAGACCTTTGCCAAAGCCGGTATCGCCGCCCTGAGCGCGACCGGCGTAGTGACGCATCTGGTCTTCGGTGGGGAAGATGCCAATATGGACGTTTTTCGGGTCGCCGCCAATCTTGTATCCAACGACTCGATGGATTACCACAAGATGATCAACCAATACGTCAAGGAAGGAGATTCCTATGCCGTTGCCCGCCAAAAGGCGATCGCCTGGCAGCAGCGAGGCAATGTGACGGTTCCAGCGGACTTCCTTTCGAAGCCAAACAACATCCTGGGCGTAGAATATGTGAAAGTCCTTTCCACCGGCGCCTTTGCGATTGAACCGATCTGCTATCCACGCAAATCGTCTGCTCATGGCAGCAATACAGGAGCCTCCGGATCGGCCATCCGCAATGCTATGGAGACCA
>JAFUXY010000041.1 GCA_017477005.1 Lachnospiraceae bacterium
GACAAGGATCCCGCTCTGAGATTTTGGCACATGTTTTTCTTGTTTAATGCACGGCATTCTGTGGTGGTAGGGCTGGATCAGCTGAAGGTTCTGATGGCGGTCGTATCCCGTAGGACGGATAGCTGGCTAAAATCATATAGTGAACGAATTTAAAAATTGCCTAATAGAACCTGCGACACGTAGTTAGTCCAGTAGGACACACGAATTCGAAAGGTTGATAAATCGGCATTCGCCGATTTCGAATTCGGTGCAAAAGGAAACGAATAAATTCGTTTCCTGTAATATTGGAGGGACTCAAAATGAAAAAATTAAAAACTTTACTTGGATTGTTATTGACGTTTGTACTGACTTTTTCTCTGGCGGCATGCGGATCCTCCGGTTCTGCGGACACGTCTGAACCGGCTTCCGATTCCGATGCGACCGCCTCCGAATCTGCTGAATCCACCGACACGGCCTCGGACGATTCCGACAGCGCGATCTATCGGACACTCGACGAGATCAAGGAAAGCGGCAGCATCAATATTGGCGTTTTCTCGGACAAAAACCCCTTTGGTTATGTCGATGAGAACGGCGAGTATCAGGGCTATGATGTGTATTTCGCCAACCGCATCGGCGAAGATCTCGGTGTCGATGTGAATTTTGTTTCCACTGAAGCCGCGAACCGCGTGGAGTATCTGGAAACCGGAAAGGTGGATATCATTCTTGCCAACTTCACAGTCACGGAAGAGCGGGCGCAGTCTGTCGATTTCGCGCTGCCGTATATGAACGTAGCGCTCGGTGTCGTTTCCCCGGACGACCGCGTGATTTCCGATCTTTCTGATTTGAATGAGGATGATGAGGTCATCGTCATCTCCGGCACCACGGCCGAAACCTACCTGATCGAAAACAATCCGGAGATCAAGCTTCAGAAATACGATACCTATGCCAACGCCAAGAATGCGCTCGAGGACGGAAATGCGGCAGCCTGGGCAAATGACAACACAGAGGTAATCGCTTTCTCGCTCCAGAATCCGGGCTATACGGTAGGTATCCCGACCCTTGGAAGCCAGGACACGATTGCGCCGGCTGTTTCCAAAGGAAATTCCACGCTTTTAGACTGGATCAACGACGAGATCGAAAGCCTGGCCTCGGAAAACTTCTTCCACAAGGATTATGAAGAAACTCTGATCGATACCTATGGCGAAGAATACGAAGAGAGCCTGGTTGTCGAGGGAGGCGCCGCGGCCGAATCCGATACTTCTGACGCAGAAGATGAGAGCGAAGAAACCACCGACGGAGAAAAGCTGACCGTAGGCGCAAGCTCAACGCCGCATGCAGAGCTTCTGGAAATGGTCAAGCCCACCCTTGCGGAAGAAGGCATTGACCTGGAAATCGTGGTGTATGATGATTATGTACTGCCAAATACAGCCTTGGACGATGGCACGCTTGACGCAAATTATTTCCAACACACGCCTTACCTCGAGAGCTTCAACGAATCCAACGGAACCGATCTGGTATCGGCAGGTCTGGTGCATTATGAGCCCTTCGGAATCTACAGCGAAACCGTGACAGACCTGAACGACCTGGCGGAAGGCGCAACGATCCTTGTCCCGGATGACGACTCCAACCAGACGCGGGCACTCTTGCTGCTGGCACAGGAAGGGATCATCGAACTGCCGGAAGACGCCTCTGTGGAATCCGGCGTGACCACCTTGTATATCACAAACGACAACGGCTACAAGGTACAGGCTGTGCAGGCCGATACCGTACCGTCCATCCTGAAGTCCGCTGATGAAGGAACTATCGCGGTGATCAATTACAATTATGCGCTTGGCGCCGGATTCAAGACGGACGACGCGCTGGCGATCGAGGACGCATCTGGAGACGCAGCGAGAACCTATGCCAATGTCATTGCCGTTCGAAATGGAGATGAAGACAAACCTGCGATAAAAGCTTTGCTGAAAGCCTTGCAAGATGGCACCGTAGAAGCGTATAATGAAGAGACAGGCGCGGGGATCGTTCCCATTCAGTAAGGATGTATAAACCATGATTGAACTCAAATCGCTGGGAAAAACCTACACAGCCAGCGAAAAAGAAATAGTTGCATTAGAGGACATCAACCTGTCCATCGCGGACAGCGAAATTTATGGTATCATCGGTCTTTCCGGCGCAGGAAAGAGCACGTTGGTTCGGTGTATCAACCTGTTGGAAAAGCCTACCTCCGGGCAGGTTTTGATCGACGGAGCCGATATTACTGCTATCCCGAGAAAAGAACTGCTCAAACTGCGCCGTCAGATCGGCATGATCTTTCAAGGCTTCAATCTCTTGGAGCAACGAACGGCTTTACAAAATGTGACCTTTCCTTTGGAGGTTTCCGGGATTCGCTTCCGGGATGCCAAAGAGCGTGCTGCGGAGCTTTTGGAACTCGTCGGTCTCTCAGACCGGTCGGGTTCCTATCCGTCTCAGCTTTCAGGCGGGCAGAAGCAGCGAGTGGCCATCGCGCGGGCGTTGGCTACAAAGCCCAAATATCTTCTCTGTGATGAGGCCACGTCGGCGCTCGATCCGAATACGACGCGGTCCATCTTGGATCTATTGAAGCATATCAATCAAACCCTTGGCGTGACAATCGTGATTATTACGCATGAAATGAAAGTGATCGACCAGATCTGCGACCGGGTCGCTGTGTTGGACAACAGCCGGATCGTCGAAGAAGGGCCGGTTAATGTAGTATTCACCACACCAAAGTCAGAAATCGCCAGAGAGTTGATCATGCCGGGGGAGAAGAAATCCTTCGACACCCGGGGCGGCCACAAAATTCGCCTGTCTTTCCTTCCCGAACATTTCGGAAAACCGATTATTTCAGAGCTGGTCCTAGAATGTCGCACTCCCGTCAATATCGTGTATGCGGACACGCAAAAACTGGATGGGGCTTTGTACGGACAGATGATCCTCGAGCTTCCAACGGATGCAAACGATGCGCACAAGGTCATGTTGTGGCTCGAAAACCACCAAATCGAATGGCACAAGGAGCGATAAACCATGTTTTCAGAAATGTTTCTAAAGCTGTGGGACAGTGGCATTATTCTAAAGGGCATCTGGGAAACGATTTACATGACGGTACTCTCGTCTCTGATCGCTTATGTATTCGGTCTGCCGCTCGGTATCATTTTGACGGTGACGGACAAAAATGGCATCTATCCAGTACACTGGCTGAATCGGATTCTGGGTCTGGTGATCAATTTCTTCCGCAGTATTCCGTTCATTATCCTGATGGTGGCGATGCTCCCGGTTGCAAAGCTCGTGGTCGGCGTCAGCCTCGGCAACCAGGCCATGATCGTGATGCTCGTTATCGCTGCCGCTCCCTACGTCGCGCGGATGGTGGAAAGTTCCCTGAAAGAAGTGGATTCCGGAGTGATCGAAGCCGCCCA
>JAFUXY010000384.1 GCA_017477005.1 Lachnospiraceae bacterium
ATAACGTGAAAAGCAAAAGAGTCTCAGTCCAATGAGACTCTCTTGAGAATCATTGCATTTCTTATGCGGTATGCTTTCTTAGGCCAAAGCAGCGGTAATAATCGCCATCGAATACACTTCCAGCGCGTTGCAGCCCCTCGACAGATCGTTGACCGATCCGTTCAGCCCCAGCAAAATCGGCCCGTAGGCGTCGAAATTTCCCATACGCTGCGCAATCTTGTAACCAATATTTCCGGCGTTGATGTCCGGGAAAATAAAGGTGTTCGCATGACCGGCCACTGGAGAGCCTTTGCACTTCGTCCTCGCCACTCGCGGCGCCACGGCTGCGTCGAACTGCAGCTCGCCGTCGATCGGGATTTCCGGATATTTGGCTTTCGCCTTCATCGCCGCGTTGCGCATCTTGTCCACGTCCTCGCCCTTGCCGGAACCGAGTGTAGAATAGCTCAAAAATGCCACATGCGGATCTACGCCGAAGATCCGTGCGCATTCACAGGTGGTCGCGCAGATTTCCACGAGCTCATCTTCGGTGGGCTTGATATTGATCGCGCAATCCGCCATTGCGATAACTTCATTGTCGCCGGTCGCCGCCGGACGTACCAGGATGAAGCATGAAGAAACGATGCTGCTGCCCGGCTTCGTCTTCAAAAGCTGCAAGGCCGGACGCACCGTGTCGGCTGTCGAATAGGTCGCTCCGCCCAACAGCGCGTCCGCGATCCCCATCTTCACCAACATAGTTCCAAAATAATTGCCCTGCGCGAGAGTCGCCCTCGCCTGTTCCTCGGTGACTCCCTTCTTTTTGCGGAGCTCGCAAAATTCCGCCACCATCTCATCCATTTTGTCATAATTCTCCGGGTCGATCATCTCCGCTCCGCGAATATTGAACCCGTTCTCTTCTGCGGAGGCCTCAATCTCCGAGGGCTTTCCAAGCAGGATTGGCTTCAGGAAATACCCTGCCAACAAGCGGGACGCTGCCTCGAGAATCCGGGGATCCGTTCCCTCTGTAAATACAATTGTCTTTGGGTCTTTTTTCAACTTAGCGATCATATCGCCAAAACCAAATGATGCCATTCCTTCCTCCTTCTATGAAAGCGCCGCGTCGATTACTTTATGCAATTCTACTGAAGACTTGTACAGAGCCACCTGCTCTTCTTCCGAAAGTTCCAGAGGCACAATGCACTCCACGCCATCCGCGCCCACCAGAGATGGCATAGACAGGCAGATGTCTTCGATTCCATAATGTCCGGACAACAACGTGGACACGGACAGCACGGACTTCTCATTTCGAGCGATCGCGGTACAAATACGCGTCACCGCCATACCGATACCATAATACGTCGCGCCCTTCTTTTCGATGATCTCATACGCGGCGTTCTTCACCTCGTCCGCGATCTTGGCCGTCTCCTTGTCATGGTCAAAGAAGCCCCTCATCTCGCAGAAATTGTGGATCGGAATACCGGAAACATTGGCGCAGGACCAGGTCGCGATCTCGCTGTCTCCATGCTCACCGATGATGAACGCATGGACATTGCGGTGGTCAATCTGCAGATGCTCGCCCAACAGATACTTGAAACGCGCGGTATCCAGCACGGTACCAGAACCAATCACGCGATGCGCCGGGAAGCCCGACAATTTCAACGCCGCATAGGTCAGAATATCCACCGGATTGGCCACGATCAACAGGACACCTTCACAGCCCCTCTTCGCGATCTCCGGAATGATGCTCTTGAAAATACCTACGTTCTTGTGTACCAGATCCAGCCTTGTCTCTCCCGGTTTTTGCGCCGCGCCCGCCGTGATAATAATCACCGACGCGTCCACAATATCGTCGTAGGTACCGGCATAGATCTTCATCGGCCTGGCCAGGGACACGCCGTGGGCGATATCCAAAGCCTCCCCCTCAGCCTTTGTGTGGTTCGCATCGATCAGCACAATCTCCGAATAAATACCGGACTGCATCAACGCATACACCGATGCGCTTCCCACAAATCCGCATCCGATCATAGCCGCCTTGCGTACGTTTACGTTTGCCATAGTCATTTCCTCCTTGCTAATATAGATTGACAGTTACAGTTTCGTTTTCTATGTATAACTCCCTCCCGCAAGTGTAACATATGCTTTCCATTTGCACAAGTGTCGTAATTGAATAAAAGTAACAAAACGAAAACAAACAGCAAGACGATAAGCCGGGTTCTGTCGTGCGGAATCATCTATCTGAAACATCCGTTGCCAGATGCCTTTAGCGACCTACCTGAAGCGTGCAGGGCACACATACTTCGTCTTGGTCTTGCTTCGGATGGGGTTTACAGCGGCGCCTTCCGTTGCCGGTCGGCCGGTAGTCTCTTACACTGCCATTTCACCCTTACTCGCGGCAGCGCCGCAAGCGGTATATTTCTGTTGCACTAGCCTTGGA
>JAFUXY010000385.1 GCA_017477005.1 Lachnospiraceae bacterium
TGAACAGAAGAAAATCGGCTCAGTCACCATCAATTTTGATACAATTTCAAATCCATACGATTGCTAATAGTTTCAGACCCTTGATTTTACTGGGTTTGTAAGCCCTCCTTATCGTTGACACCCGCGTATCCATTAAGCCGCTAAAAGGTTAAACTTGGTCGTCTCAGCAACACGGTCAATTTCAGTATTCAGCTGGGAAATCTCGTCCTGGATAGACTGACGGTCATTCGCAGAGTTCGTGCCGTTAGCTGCCTGGTTTGCCAGCTCGTTCATGTGCTGCAGCATATCGTGTACTTCGTTCAGAGCACCTTCAGCCGTCTGTATGGATGAAATACCATCCTGAGCGTTGGTAGACGCACGATCCAGACCACGGATCTGGCGACGCATCTTCTCGGAAATCGAAAGCCCAGCAGCGTCATCAGCTGAACGGTTGATCTTGTAACCAGAAGAAAGCTTCTCAGTGGACTTACCCTGTGCGCCAGTTGTTATGTTGAGCTGTCTGTTGGCGTTCATCGCCTGCATATTGTGTTGTACTACCATAATCTTTTCCTCCTTGAAATTGTGTATGGTTTGTTTCAGCGACAACTCGTCTTTTGAATATCTGCCCCAACATATGTCATGACATTCCGATTTTCTCTACAAGAGAAACACCCGAAAGGTGTAAACCGATAAATTCTCGACTCGCCATCGCCTTTAGGACTCACCAATCCTTGGCGCCATCCTAATTAACATGTTCTTTAATGTTTCTAGTTGTTGTTACTGATAATGTCTGTAACTGTGTTTCAGAGTTACTTGAGCAACATGTGTCACCCTTAGAGCTTCCTCGGCTGCGTCGAATCTCTTCTAACAGCCCTCCTTTCCCCGGATCTTCGCAACCATCATCACATTGGCCTTCGGAATGGATGCAACAGAAGGCCCCTTCTGTTGCATTTTCCTGTCTTGCTTATTATATCGGTTTTTCACCCCAAAACACAACCCCTAATTTGAAAATTTTTCATAAATTTTTCTTTTTTTCTATCTTTAGCTCAAAAGAGGTCCATTATGTGTCAATTTTTAAATTGTATTTCATAAATATTATCGACTTTTTAATTGTGCCGCCTTACATTACGTGGTAAAATAGTCTCATTGAAACGAAATATTACGACATACCACGGTTGCTACTATAATATGTAGAAACAGGAGACGCAGTACATGTGGGAAGAGACAAGGCTGGATATTTTGTCAGCGGAGGCGGTCGGGACGAAATACGACGAGGCCGCCAAGACCATATGGAGGAACAGGGAGGTTCAACGTACGGAACCCAAGGCTCTCGTCCAAGGCGATACTTGTCCAAATGCACATCGACTTGGAATTTCAAAACCGGTATCGGCCCGTTCTCAGGGATGGGAAGAGCTATCCTCTCGTGAAGAGGGGGATCTACTATGGAGCAAGGGATATCAGCTCCCAGCTGGGGCGGATCACAGGCCGCACGAACTACAACGACATCGAGAAGGTTGTCAGCATATGGATCGTGAGCGAGCAAGTGCCAAAGGAAATTCAGAATACAGCGACAAGGTATTACATAGAAAAAGACGACTTTATTGGGGTGATGGACGAGCCTAGAGCGGATTACGACCTGATGGAGGTGGTGATCATCCGAAGGGGCGAGGCGGGGGATCTGACTGAACCGCTGTTTGACTACATCAACAGCGTGTTTGCAGCGGATCTTGATGCAATAGACCGTTACACGCCAGCAAGCAGGAACGAGAAGCTAAAGGAGGAGGTGGTACAGATGCCGGGGATGGGAGCGAGTATATATCAAAACGGATATGATAACGGATTCGACAATGGATATGACAATGGATGCACAACGACGGTGATCCGGCTAGTTGACGACGGAGATATCACGGCCGAGCGTGCGGCTGAAACTTTGGACAAGACGCTAGATGAGATACAGGCACTGTTGGATGAATACGTTGCCAAAAAGGATCTAGGTCAGGCGGATTTTGAGAAAGTTGAATAGTATTATAATTGTGGGAACACGCTCAAAAGCAGTGCTTTGAGCCAAACAATAGCATAATTTGTCTGCTCGCACCAATGTAGGGTGTGGGCAGACTTTTTGTTGGATCACAGATTGATCTTGCGGAAGACCTCGTCCTTCTCATCCTGGTTCAGACCAAGATAACGCTTTGTAGTGCTATACGATGAATGATTGAAAATTTCCATCAAAAGTGCCGGGGAAATGCCCATTTTGTAGGCGTGGTAGCCAAAGGTTTTGCGAAGCGAATGGCAACTGATATGATCCCCCAAAGACAGTTCCTGTGCTGCGTTTTTGATGATTCGGAACGCCTGATACCTCGAAAGCGCATTGCCTCCCCTGCCTGGGAAGATAAAGTCTTCTGCTCCTGGTTTCTTTTCCTCAAAGAGCATAGAAAGGGCCAGAACGATACTGTTGTTGAGGGCAATATCCTGATATTTCCCCGTCTTCTTCTCTTTGGTTTCCAATCTTTCCCGAAACGTTTCTTTGTCAAAATCATAGACACTCTCCCATTTCAGCGAAAGAATGTCCCGAACCCGCAGAGCCGTGTTCAATCCTACGACCGTCAATGCATAATTTCTCAGATTCCGCTTCGTCGTCAAATAGTAGTTCTTCAGCCTTTCAACATCTTCTCGGTTTTTTATTGGTTGTGTCGTATTCGCCATGAGTTTTCTCCTTCCATAACTACCACATCGGGCTTCAAACAGCATTATGCACACTATTTCTTCCTATAATAATGTGCAATTCTATGCAGCAAATGCTTTCGTTTTTACTGCCCTAAAACAATACCACATTATCTGAAAAATGATAGTCTGAAAATGTTACAAAATAATTACATTTATATTGCGTTTTTATTATACAATTGCAACAGAACGTAAGTTCAGCAGGGAGAAAAGGAAACGGAAACACCGTTTTTCCAGATTTCTCATCTCCTCTTCGCTTCCTTGTGGGATGCAAGCTCGTCCAACAGCATCCAGCCCGTGTCTACCAAGGGCCATTCTGCCTCGCTCAATTCCTCGAACGGTTTGACCAGAGGGTTGATTCGCTTTTCATCGTCCACAAACTCTCCATATTGATAATTGTGCAGCTTGTAAAATCTCAAGCACCTGTTATGCTCGATCTGTCTTAGTCTCTTCCTTTCCTGCTCATCCGCAGCCATAAACGCAGCCCCAGCCTTTCGCAGTATTTCCGACTCAATCTCATCGAACGGCTTGCTTGGCGCCTCATCGCCGATCAGCATCCACGTCTTTATTGTAATATGATCTGTCGCCGCATAATTCATATCCTTGACTAAGCTGTTCAAATCCTCCCACATTGGAATTTCTCCCGCTCCTCTGAACTGGAAACGATACAACTCATGCCTGCAAAGCGCCATATCGCTGAGCGTATTGTGCAGGACAAACGCCGGTGTCAATACATCCCTTGTCTGTCCAAACGGCGTTGCGACGCTGCCTACATTGCTGTTGTAGATATAAACCTCGCCACTAATCGAAAAAAATTTCTGAATCGTATGTAATATAGAAATATTCTCCTTTTCCGTATCGCTGCATAGTATGATTCGGTCGGCTTCCGCCAATAGTGCCTCATCTGAATTCCACAAATTTTCGTGAAAAAAAACACAGTCTCGATCTTCCGTGAATTTATTCAAGGATACCACATCAGAAAGCCGTTTTCGATTTCTGCAATATTCTCCTGCGTCACCAAATATATGGTAACGAATATTTTGCGCTTCATGGAAAACGTTTAGTTCCAAAGCACGATCCAAAATTACTCTGCCGGTCTCTCCGAAACCGATCAACACAATCGTTTCCGTCCGTTTTCTGACTGAAAACTGCTGCCAGAACATCCTGGCCGTGCAATCTGTGATGGAGAAAAAATTAATATTCATAGGATGATGCACGGGAGTGAAACTAGCCAAACAGATAATTGGAACATCTATATCAGACAAGGCCATTGAATCTAAAAAATTCTCCATTTCATTTTCTTTCATACACATCACATGTGCATCGTACAAAGAACCCCTCCGCTCCAACAGTTCCTTCACAGTCCAATTGACGGAAATGGATTTCGACGCCTTCGTTTCATCCGTATTTTCCGCATATATAATCATTGCGTCCGGACGTACTGCCTTCAAGTTTTCTGCGAACACGATGGCATACGGCGATTTGTCCGTGAAGATATACCAAGGTTTTTCAACATTGAATGAAAGAACGATAATAGGTCGAATTCTCGCTAGAAACTCCGCCATAAACCCAACAAAAAAACCCAATAGTCCAATTCCAAGAACCAGAAAAATCGAGGCAATCATACGTCCGGCAGGCGTAACCGGATAAAA
>JAFUXY010000042.1 GCA_017477005.1 Lachnospiraceae bacterium
ATCAACGACGTACTGGATTTTTCAAAAATCGAAGCCGGGAAGATGGAATTGGTGCCGGACGAGTACGACCTGACGCTTTTGATCATGGATATGGTCAGTATGATGCGTTCGCGGGCGGTCGAGAAAGGACTGACCCTCGATGTGCTGGTGGATGAAACGATGCCTCACGTCCTGTACGGCGACCACGTCCGGATCCGCCAGGTGATCCTCAATCTTTTGACCAACGCGATCAAATATACGAAGGAAGGCGGGGCAGTCTTATCGGTCAATTATGAAATAAAAAACGAAAATGAGATCTACCTGAAGGTATCGGTGAAGGATACGGGCATCGGCATTCGGGAAGAGGATATCAAGGAGCTTTTCTCGGCGTTCAAGCGGATCGATGAGGTGCGAAACCGCACGATCGAGGGCACCGGGCTTGGCATGAACATTGTGCAGAATTTGCTGGAGCTGATGGGCAGCGAGCCGGTGGTAGAAAGCGTATACGGAGAGGGAAGCACGTTTTCATTTTCGGTGCTGCAGAAGGTTCTGAACTGGGAGCCAATCGGAGATTTTGCGTCCACGGTCAACGAAGTGATCGACAAGGAAGAGGGCTATCAAGTGCTGTTTACAGCGCCGGAGGCGCATATTCTTCTGGTGGACGATACCGAGATGAATCTGATGGTAATAAAAGGGCTCCTGAAAAAGACTCTGATTCAGATTGATACGGCCTCCGATGGCAAGCAGGGGCTTTCGATGTCCGAATCCAAGGAGTATGATCTGCTGCTGGTCGACCATCGTATGCCGGTCATGGACGGTGTTTTGATGATGAAGGCGCTGCGGGCCTCGACGGAGAATCCGAACCGCGAAAAGCCCTGCATTGCGTTGACGGCGAATGCAGTGGCGGGCGCGAGAGAGGAATATCTGTCGGTTGGCTTCGATGATTATTTAGTGAAGCCAGTGGATGGAAAACGGCTCGAGCAGGTGTTGATGGATTACCTTCCTCCGGAAAAGGTTCACGAAGGTGCGGATACTGGCACCGACCGAAGCGATGAGGGAGATGTCTCAGACGAGGAGATATCAGAGGGGCCGAAGGAGACAGATATCCTGAATCGCTTCGAGGAAAAGGGCTTTTTGGACGTGAAGGAAGGAATCGAATATGCCGGTTCAGCGGAAATGTATCTGCAGGTATTGAAGTTCTTTGTGAAGACGATCGACGATCGTTCAGAGGAAATCCGCGCCTTTTATGAGGAAGGGGACTGGACCGATTTCACGACAAAGGTACACGCTTTGAAGAGCTCGGCCAGGACAATCGGCGCCGCCGAGCTTTCAAACCGGGCGAGGGCTTTGGAGCTGGCCGCAAAGGATGGAGATCTGGTGTATATCCGGGAGCATACCGGAGAAGTATTGGCGTTTTATGGATCCTACAAAGAAAAATTGAAAGGGTTGGAGTGAAAGCTATGTTTCGAAAAAAAATACTTATCGTGGATGATGAAGAACTGACATTGATGGTGACGGAAAATATTCTCTCGCGGGAGTACGATACGATCCGGGCGTTGTCCGGCGAAGAGG
>JAFUXY010000386.1 GCA_017477005.1 Lachnospiraceae bacterium
GATTTGGTGATTGTGGATATGAGCTTCGAGACGATGTTTATGTCCGTGAAGCAGAAAAAAGTCGATATGTGTATCGGCGGGATTACGATCAATGACGCAAGAGCGCAATATGTCGATTTCACGATTCCGTATTTCCAGACCGGACAGCAGCTTGTCGTACCTGCGGACAATACGGAGTTTGACGAGGCCGAGACGGCGGAGGATGTGGAGGCCATTCTTCGTGAAAAAGACGATTCGCAAACGATCGGTGTGGAAGGATTGACGACGTCGCAGTATTACTGCGAGGGAGACGAGGAGAGCGGCTATCCGGGTTTTCCGCTTGCGGTTCGGCATTACAGGGATATTCAGGCAGCGGTGGATGGCTTGGTGGATGGAGAAATAGACTATGTCGTTGGCGATCAGGCTACGCTCAAGCGCGCCGTGGATCGCCTGAAAAAACAGGAATGATGCGGCGAAGGAGCAGTACCAAATCGAATGGAAACGGGGCAGCGAAACATGTTCAAACAAAAATTGCGCAACAACTTTTGGGATATCGTTTTCTTTTTGCTGCTGCTGGTATTGACGGTGCTGATCTGCAATCTGATTGTGAATATGCAAAGAAAGGGAGAGGACCGGCAGATTATCGTAGGCGGTATCTTCATTGGCACCGTGGAGGACGATGGTTGGAATCAGAGCCATTATGAAGGGATGAAATCGGCCTGTGAGGATTTGGGGCATGCGTTGGAAATTGAGGAAAATGTCGAGGAGACCCTTTCAGACACGGAAAAGGCCGTGCAAAAATTGGTCGAAAAGGGCTGCCGGGTTATCTTTTTGACCAGTGATGGCTTCGGACACAATATCTACAAGGTGGTGAAATCCTATCCGGATGTCTCCTTCTATACGATCTCGCCGGAAACCAAGCCCGCCAATATGACCAATTACTATGGACGGATGTATCAGGTGCGATATTTTGCGGGGATTCTGGCGGGGATGATGACAAAGACCAACGTGCTGGGGTTTGTGGCGGCCAAGAGCAACGCGCAGGTCGCTCGGGATATCAACGCCTATCTGTTGGGCGCCCGGCTCGTGAATCCGGATGCGATTGTGAAGGTGCATCTGACCGGCGGCTGGTCCGAGGCCGAAGCCGAACGGGAGGCGGCATTGAAGCTGATCGACGAAGAGAATGCCGACATTCTTACCTACCATTCTTCGACCGATGAGGTGATCAAGGTAGCCGAAGAACGCAGCGTGTATTCGATTGGTTATGGGCGGCTGTCGAAGCGGTATTCGGATAGCTTTTTGGCAGGAGTCGTGTTTCACTGGGGTACCTTGTATAAAGCGATGCTGCAGGATTATCAGCGGGGCAGTGTCCGCACGACGGATTATTACTGGTGGGGGGTATCCGATGGCGCTGTGGAGATTGAGGGCTTTTCTCCGATGGTGGACACCGATGCCTATACCCGGATCAAGGAGGTCCGGGAGAGCTTTGCTTCTGGAAAGGATGTTTTTTTGGGGAAGATCGTTCGAAACGATGGAAAGGTTATGTGCCGGGACAATGAACGAATGAGCGATGAGGCCTTGCTTTTGGATATGAACTGGTTTGTGGAGGGGGTAGTTGTCGATGACGAATGATGCATCACGTCTGAATATCCTGCACAAACGCCTGATCCCGGTGATCATTGTATTCGGGATGGTCATGATCGGTTTCGGTCTGCTTTTGTATACACAGTTGGATTCGATGCTGAAAGGCTTTGAAAAAGAACTCGTAGAAAAGAAATCCACGGACGCTTCCAAGCTCTATGCAGCGGGGTTGGGCGGCGAGATCGAAAAGCTGGACAATATCGCCCGGATTATGGAGCAGGAGGATCCGCGAAACAGCAGTGAAGACCTCGAGCGGATAGCCGTGACCTTCATCGAAAGCAATTTTTCCAATGAACCCAATGTGTTTGTGGGGCTGTTGGCGGCCGATTGTTCCGCACTCTACGGGGAGGCTCTGTCCCCGTCGGATTACAAGGGGATCTTGCTGTCCCTGCGGGGGATTGGAGGCATTTCCTATACGCCGAGCGGCGGGGTATTGTTTTCCTATCCGATCCGGAACAAAGGCAATGTACGCTATGTGCTGTACGAGCTGCGTCCTTCCAGCAATTTCGGCGCGGCGTTTCCGATTGAAATTCCGGAGGATTGCGACAATATGATGCTGATGACCCGCAGCGGCGATATTGTCGTGCCTTTTGTGACAGACTCCGAAATAGACGCGGATTTCTACAACAGCCGTTCTGTCCGGGAGACCTTTCAAAAGCTGCTGCAGGGGATGGAGCTTAAAACAACGTCGGCGGAGCTGATCGACACGACAAGGGGCGAAAAGTATTTTTTCACGGCGGAGGTCAAAA
>JAFUXY010000387.1 GCA_017477005.1 Lachnospiraceae bacterium
AAGAATCAGGAAAATGGAACCAGCGATAATCAACGGAATCGTATAGATCATACCGTCCTTCATAGCCTGAATCGCCTTGGTGTTCACGAGTTTCATAACAGGAGGCATAATATTTTTTTGAACAAATTCTTCCATACCCTACTCTCCTTTATACTCTCCTTGAAAACAGATGGCTCCCCAGCCATCGAACAATAAAACTAATGCACATGCACAGGCGGATTACTTATTCTTTTGGAGCTTGTAAGCAAACTTCAGAACATTCATCCCGTTGCACATACCATAGTCTGCTGAAGGAATCACGTCTACCGGAATCCCCTTCGGATCGCACATAGCCTTGGCTTTTCCAAGATTGAAGCCTACCTGCGGTCCCAAAAGAGCAACGTCGGTCTCGTCAAGATGCTGATCCATCTCAGAAAACGGATAAGCCGCGATCGTAGCGTCCTTTCCCTTCTCCTTGGCAGCTTCCTGCATCTTCTTGACCAACACGCTGGTCGACATACCTGCAGCACAGAATAAATTGATAACCATAACTTCGTCCCCTTTCTAAAAGTGAAGAATTTAATAAAAATGCATCTTCATCATTCTACACAAATTATATTCAATACGCAATAGTTTTTTTATCTATTTCTAGCAATCTAATGGAAGTTTCTCTGTTTTTCCCATTTTGGAAGCCCTAGTTCTTGTATATATTGCCTTTTTGCATGCGAAAAAGAGACAGATATGGGGGATCTGTCTCTTTTTCAAAGGAGAAAACTTTTCGACTTGCGCTTGCGAAGAAGGAGTTTCACAAGCGCAAGCCCACACCAAAACAAAAGTTGGTTGGCAAAATTCATACAGTCAATCCCCAACACTACTAATATGAAAGAACCGATTCCTATTTGACCTCGATCGAAACGGAAAGCCCCAGTGATCCTGCTACCTTCACCAGCATATCCAGGCTCGGGTTGTACCTCCCGCTTTCCATCCTGGATATATTGGATTTTTTCGTCCCGCAAAGCTCAGCCAAATTTTGCTGGGTAAGATTGACTTTGTTTCTCGCAGCCCGCAGCTGCGACGCAATATTGGTCCGTGCCGAAACTACGTCCTCCGGCACAACACCATCCGCATATCTTTTTTTCATAACACACACCCTCTGCTCTGCCGTCCTATCGCAGCCACCACTGCTCCGGCAAAACCACACACTTTTTCGCTTCGGCTTTCAAACCTGCGGCCACCACCGCCTCCGCCATCTGCGTCACACCAATTCGATTGAGCGTCCTTTGCAGCCACCGCTGCGTCCGCTCTCTCGTTCACACAACGGAGATATTATCATATATGATAACTTCTGTCAACAAAAAAACGGAACTTTGTGGAAATCTCACAAAGTTCCGTTTCAAAAAAATCACTATTTTGTACAAAACAGAAGTTTGGTTCGAAAGACACCCTCTCCAGAGCCAATTGAACGAAGCCGCTTCAAAGCTGAAGCCCTTTGAGAAGCCCTTTGATCAGAGATTCTGGAGCTTCTCGAGCGCTTTTTTCTTGATAATCTTCGTCGCATGCTCTTCGAGGCCATAGGTGGCCGGTCCGGAAGCATACATATTCGACGAAAATTCCGCGATCGCAAAGACGCTATGCGCCAACTCCTTTTTGGTCTGGTTCAAAGACATCACCAAATAATAGGTGTCCCTGTATTTCAGCAGGGATGAGGGAACCTCCGGCTGGGCAAGGGCTTTCGCGAGGCGAATACAGTGATCGAGGCTCACCAGCTCCGCCCATATATCCATTTGGACAATATCGTCGTCCGAGCCTTCGGTCAGCAAATTGGCCTGGGTCGGATCTACTGCGATCGCTTCTCTGGCGGCACTCTGCCTCCGCCCCTGTTCAATGGCCTCCTGAAATTCCCGCAGCCGCTCCTTGAACTGCGCAAGCATCGCATGGATGGCCGCATTCTGGTCATCGGAGATCATCAAGGATACATCTCCGTCCTTCATCACGGTCAGCTGGACATTCAACGCCTCTCCTGTCGTTTCGAAATCTATCTCGTACCTGGCCTGCTGCAGCACATACCGCAGAAATTCCTCCGCCTTCCCCCGGTCGTCCATCAGCTCGTCCAAATTGATCCCCTGCGCGTTCATCTCTTCCCGCGAGATCACGCAGCGTATCGAATTGTCATTGATCTTCGTGAACTTCAAAAAATCACCTCATTCCTGTTTCAAACCCCAAACGTTCTATCCTATCCCACTCTACGATCCAGTCGTCTAGTCTTCTGCTGTTCAAAAATATTCTACGAATCTTCCCCAACTCTTATATCATCTCATTGCCGACAGTACTTAAAGAAAAAATCAAAAGAATCACAAAATCCGCAGTAGTTCCTGTATTTTTTGCAACTATTCAGTTACATTTTTTCATTATAAAGGTAATATCCTCATATGTCAAACCGAACTTGATTCATCCAACAAAAAAATTCATCAAAAAAGCAAAGATCAGAGAATTTTAGAAATCAGATCTTTGATTACCTCTGAAGCGATAATAAGCCCGCAGACCGAGGGGACGAACGCCACGGAGCCAGGCGTACTTTTGGGCCTTCCTATCCCGGAATCCGCCATGGGTTCGCTCGCTTTTGGCTCCAAAGCCTCTGTCCGGGGGCGGATC
>JAFUXY010000388.1 GCA_017477005.1 Lachnospiraceae bacterium
CCTGCAGCGACAGATCAACATTCTGACGGGAAACGAGTCGGAGCTCAAAACCAACAAAAATGTGGCATCCGACAATGAAAAGAGCGACGTGGTGTATACCGATTTCACGGCGTCAGGCGAGGAGAATCTGGCCAATCCGGAGGACACGCTGAAGGTTTATCTGACGTTTGACGATGGACCGAGCGATCATACGGACGATATTTTGAATATCCTCGACGATTATGGCGTGAAAGCGACCTTTTTTGTGATCGGCAAGGAAGATGAGCATTCCCGGGAGATGTATACACGGATTGTGAACGAAGGGCATACGATCGGTATGCATTCGTATTCTCACAGATACAGCGATATCTATTCGTCCTTGGACGCTTTTGTCAGTGATTTGGATCGCATCCAGAATCTGGTCTACGATGTGACCGGGGTGGACAGTATGATCTATCGTTTTCCTGGCGGGAGCAGCAATCAGGTGTCGAATGTGGAAATGCAGCAATATATCCGATATCTGAATGATGCGGGCATCAAATATTTCGATTGGAATGTTTCGAGTGGCGATGCGACCTCGCAGGCATATTCTCCGGATGAACTGGTTGAAAATGTCATGCGGGATGTGGTAAAATACAAAACATCCGTTGTGCTGATGCATGATGCGGATACGAAGGATGCGACAGTAGCGGCGCTTCCCAATCTGATCGAGCGGCTGCAGGCCGAGGGGGCGATCCTCCTGCCGATCAGCGACGACACGACGCTGATTCAGCATGTGAAGGTGGATCCGGAGACGAGTGAGGAAGCAGACGATGAAAGCGATTGAGCATATACCGCAATAGGAGGAAGGACACATGGGTTTTTTCAAGGAATTTAAGGATGATTTTTCAGAGGCAGTAGATGAGATCTTTCCAGGCGATACGTCGGAAAGCCTTGCGGCTCCGAGAAGAGATGCTGCTGCGAATAGAGACAAGTTGGATTCGAACCTGGATGTTGATGGTGAGTTTTCCAAGTTGAATGGTTTGTTGGAAAAGGTACCGGCCAGAGCTGCGGAACCACAGCAGGCTGCTCCGACCTACAATAGAAATCAGATGAACAACGCTGCTACAATGGCGGTTTCGAGAGCTGCGACCATGACAAAGGAGGAAGCTATGGATACAAATACAAATGAGATCAAGCCTGCAGAGGAAAAAGTGGTGACTTCACCGAAGCTGCCCCAGTTTGATTCGGAGGCTGCGTCCGATGAGAATGCAGTGATTACGAGTGGTATGACGATCAAAGGTGATTTGGAATCTACTGGTTCGATCGAAGTAGACGGTACTATCAATGGAGATGTACGCTGCAATGGCAAGCTGACGGTGATGGGCGTGATCAATGGAAACAGCACCTCCTCCGAGTTCTTTGCGGATTCTGCCAAGATCCAGGGCGAGGTGATGTCTTCGGGAACGGTGAAGATCGGAGTTGGATCGGTCGTGGTAGGAAATATTACAGCGAGTTCTGCTGTGATCGCTGGTGCAGTGAAGGGAAATATCGATGTACAGGGACTGGTGGTAGTGGATACCTCCGCAGTGGTGATGGGCGATATCAAATCCCGTTCCGTACAGATCAACAACGGCGCAGTGATTCAGGGCTTCTGCTCGCAGGCCTATGCTGACGTGGATGTGGAAAGCGTCTTTGGAGCATGAAACGCATACTTCTAAAGCTTTCGGGTGAGGCTTTGGCCGGTGAAAAGGGGCATGGGTTCGATGAGAAAACCTGCCTTGGGGTGGCCGCACAGGTCAAAACATTGGCAGATGAGGGATACGAGATTGCCATTGTGATCGGCGGAGGAAATTTCTGGAGAGGACGCACCTCCGAATCTATGGATCGGGTGCGGGCTGACCAGATTGGAATGCTTGCGACAGTGATGAACTGCCTGTATGTATCGGATGCGTTTCAGCGGAAGGGTTTGTCTACCGTGGTGATGACTCCGTTTTTATGTGGCAGCTTTACCGAGTTGTTTTCCCGTGATGTGGCGGTGGACGCATTGAAGCA
>JAFUXY010000389.1 GCA_017477005.1 Lachnospiraceae bacterium
ACAACTTCGTGTCGTACTCCGTGCTGGACGGGAAGTTCAGCGGGTATTTCGGCTTCTCCGAGGGGGAGGTGGGGAAAATGCTCGAGCTGGCGGACAGGATCGTGTCGGACCTCCTGTGGAGGACGATCAGATACAACGACTACCATGAGGACTATTACCACGCGTTTTTGGCGGGGGGCCTTCGTCGGGCTCGGCTACGAGGTGGAGTCCAACAAGGAGAAGGGGCTGGGGAGGCCGGACATCCTGCTCAAAGACGACGACAACCGGAGGGCGATCATCATCGAGGCCAAGAAATCTGGCATGGAAGCGGACATGGAAAAGGACTGCGGGGAAGCGATCGAACAGATCGTTTCGAGGAAATACGCGGAAG
Organism: Lachnospiraceae bacterium; assembly: GCA_017477005.1. Lineage (GTDB taxonomy): Bacteria > Bacillota > Clostridia > Lachnospirales > Lachnospiraceae > RGIG4930. The sequence goes on from JAFUXY010000389.1 coordinate 371, forward strand.
GGCTCTATGGCTACAGGCAGATCCTCTGCTACGGCATCGCGTTCTTCCAGAAACAGGCGATGGTGAAGCTGAGATAAAGCGAAAGCTGTATCAAAAACCTCCGCTTACAGAAAGCGCTTACAGAAAGCTAGTTTATCGGAAATAAAATCCTTGCATTTTTTTGAAAATACGCTAAAGTAATGGTAGGAGGATGCCGAAATAGATTATGGATAGGTGTTTTTCTATCCACGGAGGTGGGTAGCGGGCATTCATTACTATCGATTTGCGTGCAAAGGATTGCAGAAGGAGGGAGCGTTATGATGAATGTAGGCGGGTACAACAATTTGTTGACCGACTTCTATGCCGGTGAGATTGCCGGTCGCCCCAAAGCCAAGGAGGACGGAGGAGTTTCCGGGCGGCCAAAGGCAAAAGAGGGAGGGAAGATCCCTACAAGGACTGATTCTTATGAGCCGTCGAAGGCGGGCATTTTGCAGAAGGCTGCAAAGAAAGCCCCGGTTTCGCAGGTGAATGAGACCTCGGAAGCCAATGAGGTCAAGCTGTCGGAGAAGGCGAAGCAGTATTTGAAGAATCTGCGGGAAGCCAACGAGGATTTTGATTTCTTTGTTGCTAACGGAGACGAGGAGACGGATAGCGTCCTGGCAACGGGCGACAAGGAATACGGAGTGGCTTTTTCGAACGAAGAGCTCGAGAAGATGGCGGATGATGAAGAGTATGCGCAGAAAATGCTCGACGGCATCGGCATGGCGATGGATATGGCCGACCGGGTCAACGAAGGACTGGATTTGGAGGGCAAGGGCATCTCGTTCAGCCGCATCGACGTGAAGATCGAGGACGATGGCTCGATGTCGATCTACGCCGAATTGCAAAAGACGACGGATCGGCAGAAGGAGCGAATAGAGGCCGAGCGAAAACAACGAGCCGAAGACCGCAAGGAAGCGGAAAAGACCGAGAAGGCCGAGGCCGAGGAAGAAGCGAAGGAAGCCAAAGCTGAGGAAAAGGCAGAGCAGGCTGAAAACCGCCCGTCCGTTTCGGCGATGCGTCGTTTCGAAAACGCCTATGGCGGACCGAAGAAGCCGGGAATGCGTCCAAACGAAGGCGCGGTCGATGTTCTGCGTACGACGGTTCGGGCGCAGTCCGAAGAGGATCTGTTTGATCAGATCGCACAGATCGATTGGGACAAGGTGGCAGAGGAGCAGAAGAAGCCGGTTGAGGTGACGCATTTTGAGTCGGTGATCTGATCAAAACGCATGCTCTGTGCCGAATTCAAAGACTGGAAGGACACATGGAGATTCATTCCATGTGTCCTTTCTTTTTGGAATAAAAACTCAAATCGTTTGCAAAAGAAGGTGACAACATGTATTATAGGATATTGACGAGCCGGGACCTGATCGCGATGAAGGTTTTGACGAGCAGTGTCGTCAAGGCGCTGGATTCGAAGGAATGGTGGGTGCCGATTCTTTCCGAGGAGAAGCATTTTTTTGATCATACCTGGACCGTGATAAACGGCTGCTTCCTGGATGATGGCACGATGATTGGCGTATCGGGACTGTTTATGAATCCGGTGGAATGCGCCGAGCATGCGCTCGAGGCGGATTTGGATCCTCTGACAACGGCCGAATTGTCTCGCTGTCTGGTGCTTTCGCCGTTCCGAGGGCGCAATATCATGCTGCGGTTGAATATGGATCTGACGGACTATGCCAAGCTCTACGAAAAAACGGATCTGATCGCCGCGGCGCATCCCAACAATCTCGGGATGGAGCAGTCCCTGCTGCATTTAGGCATGCGCCCCGAGACCACGATCGACGACGGGATCCACCAGTATGTGATCTATCGGATGAAGCTGTAGAGAGAGGTTCCTGCAGCGAGTCGTTGGAAAGACAGGGGAGACATCGATTACGAGGAAGGAATTTCATGGTGGGAGAGACGGCCGAGGCTTCACTGCAGAGAGAATTGAGGCGAAATTCGGAGCGATTGACAGTCAGTGGGCGGGCTACGATGCTCTTTGGTGCTTGGAGCGTGGTGAAAACGCTGATGACGTTTTTTTTGGAACGCTACAATCTGATTCAGACGATCCGTGAAGCCGGTGATTTTTCGAGATTTCAGGTCAACATTGCGATGACCGTGATATTTGTGTTTGTCCTGCTTTGGATTTCTTTGGAGTTGTCGTTTCGTCTTTTTTTGGGGCGTACGTCGATCAAAATTGCCAAAACCGGAAAAGTAGGCAGGAAATACCTGGTTTTATCGGTGTGTGTCTGCATTTATTATATTCTGACTGTTGTTGCTGAAATCAGTTTGTTTTTCCAATCGCTGAGGCATTTCTCGTGGCAGCCGATTTCCTGGCAGTCTTTTTCGCTCCAAAGCGAGTCGATCCGATCGGTCGTCCGATCCGTTTCCAGAGCCATTTCGGACAATTTTGTGACGTTCGTTGTGGATATGACGTCCTTGTCGATCAACTTGGATATGCTGGCGGCGGCTCTCAGGGTGAAAAAGCTAAAGAAGGCACTTTCGGAACAGGGGGGATGAATGCAGAAGGATTTTCATTATTATGCCACCTACGCGGCGGCTTATATGGCAGGCTATTCCCACGAGGAAAGCATGGAGATCTGTTATAGCGCGCAGCTCGTGGACTGGTGTTCGAAGACGCTTTTGGCTCAGCTCAAGGCGCCGCTGGAGGCGGCGACGACGCAGCTTCAGTTGGAGCTTGAGGATATGCGCGTAGATATCCTGGGGCTGCAGGACATTACGAGAATATGGTCGTCGTTTCATTTTCTGCCCTATGATCTTCACGCCGAAAAAAAGAAATGCGCGAGAAGCTACCGGAACAAGTACCGGCTGCTTTGCAACACGAACGGATCCCTTTTGGTCGACACGGTGAATTTGGCGAAGGACAAGGGGCTTCAGGCGGCGGGGATTGCCATGCATGTGCTGGCAGATACCTGGGCGCATCGGTATTTTGCGGGAACGCCTTCGCTCGTGATCAACAATGTCAATACCTATTTCTATGAATGCATTCCTACAGAGTCGGACAAGGAAAAAACGAATGGACCAAAAGGCGGCTCCGATCGGGTCTATGAAGACCGGCTCATCGTTTTCCGCCACAATCCTTCCAAGCCCGACAATCTGGAAGAACGGTTTTTTGTCAGCACCTTTTTTCAGGGAAACGAAAACTCCGTGCTGAATTTGGGCCATGGGAGGGCAGGGCATCTGCCTGATTATAGTTTTATGCGGTACAAATATGTGCCAGCCTGGGGAGATTATCAGGAAATCTTCAAAGACAATCCGTCCGATTACTGGCATGCGTTCTGCCAGATGGTGTATGCGCTGGAATTTCTCAGAGGGAAGGAGCCTTCGTTTCAGAGGAGGCGGTATGCCTGGGACGTGGCTTCTCCGTGGAAGGAGGAAATACAGGCGATATTGGAAAAACGCCAGTTGGATTCTTGCGAGGATTGGAAGGGCTTCGACGAGCGGCTGTCCGGCGAGGAGATGGAGGATTTTGATCTGAAAAAATATCAGGACGAGTACAAAAATACGGAAAAGAAAAGGAAAAACGAGACCTGGCTGGGGCGGTTTTTTGAGGCGGCCATTGCCCAAAAGTCGATGGTGACAAACAAGATTTTCCGATCCGGAAATATGCTGGCCGGGATTTCCATAGATGTTCTGAAGGAAAATATTGCATTACCGGGGGGAGTATGAGCGTCTGGCAGCGATTTGAAAACATTGTGTTGGGAATTATTTCAATTCTGGGCGGAGTGTTGATGATGGAAGCTCCGTTCGAAGGATATCTATACGTGGCGTTGATGCTGAGTTTTTCCTTGATGGTCAAGGGGGCGACGTATCTGATCTATTATTTTTTGATGGCCAGGCATATGGTGGGAGGCCGGGCGACGCTGTATATGGGCACGTTGATCCTGGATTTCGGGGCTTTTACGCTGACCATGTTGGATGAGCCGCGGTTCTACGTGATGCTGTATCTGTTGATCATTCACGCGTTCGGGGGGCTCGTGGACGTGCTCCGCGCGCTTGAAGCAAGGCAGATGGGCGCCTCCTCGTGGCGGATGAAGGCGGGACAGGGCGTGAGCAATCTCCT
>JAFUXY010000390.1 GCA_017477005.1 Lachnospiraceae bacterium
AAGGATCCTTGGAATCCGGGAGCTGTCCGCACAGGCCGAACAGCTCGAGGACGCCGGAAAAGCAGGCGACCTTTCCCTGATCCAAGAACGCACGCCCACGCTGCTTTCGCTGTATCGCGCCTACCTGTCCAGGCTGAACTTTTTGAAGAAGGACGCAGCGCCGGAAGCGGAGGATGATCGTCCTCTGGCGGATTTTGCTGTGATGCATGACGCTTATTCGACTTTGAAGGAAGTCGCTTCGTATATGGATTATGATGCGGTAGAAATGGTTCTGGAATCTCTGAAAGAATACCGTCTGTCGCCGCAGGATCAAAAAAAAATAGATCAAATCGAACGAAAGCTGCGCGCATTGGACTGGGATGCGATCGAAGCATTTCTTATGGAGGAATAGGAGACAATGAATACGACGAAAAAATCCATCATGCTGATTGGAGAAAAAGAAACCTTTCTGATCCGCGTACTCTTGAAAAAACTGACCGAAGCAGACCTGGATGCCTTCTTTGTCAGTTCATCGATCGATGAAATCCAGTTGTCCTGGCCAAATACTTCGATCCTGACCTATTACCTGGATCCCTCCGAAGACATCAAACCGGATCTGATGCATTTTCTAAACGACAAGCTGGTGCAGGACGACAAGCAGATTGCCCTGATCGGCGAAAAAAGCGACGTGCTGGATATGCAGCAATACTTGTCCAGAGATATTGTACTCGAAGTGTTTTACCGGCCGCTCGACACCAATGCCTATATCCAGCTTTTGTCGGAGCATATCGATGAATCGGATCAACAAAAGAAACGAACCATCCTGGTCGTAGACGACGATCCCACCTATCTGGGGGTCGTACGGGACTGGCTGAGGAATGATTATCAGGTGGCGATCGTAGGCTCTGGCCTGCAGGCGATCAAATGGCTCAGTATGAACACGGCGGATCTGATTCTTTTGGACTATGAAATGCCGATCACCTCCGGCCCGCAGGTGCTTCAGATGCTCCGCAGCGATCCGGACACCGAATCCATTCCGATTTTCTTTTTGACCGGCAGGAGCGACAAGGAAAGCGTCATGGAGGTCATGGCCTTGAAGCCGCAGAATTATCTCCTCAAGACGATCGAACGCGAAGAACTGCTTGAAAAACTCAACCTGTTCTTTTCCCAGAAAAAAGCAAGGGGGCTGTGATAGCCCCCTAAATCATTTTCAACCGGTCTGTGTCGTCTCCGTTGTCTGTGCTGTCTTTCCCGCTTCATCCGGGATCTGAATGCCTTGATTATAAGCCATCTGATCCGCCAATTCCTTGGTGAAACGCTGTCCATACTGATCCACCATCGACGCTGCGATCGTCTGAATCGTCTGATCCATGAACACATCCTTCGTCTGCGCCGCATAGGAATCGTCTTCTTCGTCCTCGCCCTTTAGCTCGTCGATCGACTTCTTGGCCTCTTTGAGCACCTGCTCTACAAGGTAGGACTCAAACTGCTTGGCGGCCTTCTCGAGCTCTTCATAGGAAGAGTCCTTGTTCAAGCCACCCGCCATCGATTTGATCTGATCTGCTTTGGCCGAATAGGCGCTACTTTGCAGACCGCTCACATATTGATTGATCTGTGAATAATCCATCTATCATCACCTCTTCAGCTCGTTGGCTACCTGCAGCATCGAGTCACTGGTCGTAATCGCCTTGGAGTTCGACTCATAGGCTCTCTGCGAAACGATCAAACCTACCATCTCGTCTGCGATACTCACATTGCTGCCCTCGATGTAGCCCTGCGCGATCGTACTGCGA
>JAFUXY010000391.1 GCA_017477005.1 Lachnospiraceae bacterium
ATGGTTGTCCGTGAGTTCAAAAAAATTGGATTTTTGTTTGTAACACTTGACTTGACAGGGTATAAACGTGGTAGTATGAATGCGACCATACAAAAATCATAGTATGGCGGATCAATTGTTATGAGGACTCTCGTATAAACGATAGTCCTTGCCTGGAAATGGAGGAAATATGAAGTTCAAGAAGGTGGCAGCGGTGTTTTTGGCGGGAATGCTCGCATGTTCTACGACGGCCTGTGGGGGCGCTTCATCCGAAGAAGGTGCAGGAACGCAGGAGCAGTCAGAGACGGACTCTGCTTCTACGGAGGCTGAGAGCACGGAGGAAGAGTCAACAGACGCATCCGAGGAAGCAGACGCGGAAGGTACGGATACGGAGACCACAGAAGAGGAGGACACAGCGCAAGCGGAAGGCTCTGCGGTCGCAATGGGCACGGTCGCTAATACGCTTGCGGAGGACAAGGAGGCGCTTGTTGCGGACTACGCGGACAAGTTTGAACAGAAGGAATACGCCGATGCAGAGAGCGGGCTTTCGATTACCTACAATCTGTATCTGCCCGAGGATTATGACGAATCGGCCTCTTATCCGATGGTGGTGTTCATAGGAGACGCTTCCTGCGTTGGAGACGACCCTACGGTTTCGTTGACACAGGGCCGGGGGGGACTTGTTTGGGCCACGAAGGAATGGCAGACGGCCTACCCCACCATTGTTGCGGTACCGACATATCCCGAAACGATACTTGACGACCACAACGGATACACGACGACCGAATATGTGGAACTGACAAAGCGGTATATTGACTATATGTCGGAGGAATATGCTGTGGACACGAACCGAATCTACGGCACCGGCCAGTCGATGGGCTGCATGACTTCGCTGATCTTGGCGTCGGAATATCCGGATCTGTATGCGGGATGCATGTTCGTGGACGGGCAGTGGGATGCGAGCACTCTGTCCGGTTTGGAAAATCAAACCTTTGTTTATTTCGCCGCAGAGGATGATACGAGCGCATGGAATGGCTCACAGGAGGTGCAGGAACTCTTTGACACGGATTCGACTTCGTATGCGTACGAGCAGTGGGATGGAAACTGGAGCGTAGATGAATTGTCCGATGCAGCGGAGAAGCTGTTTGTGCCGGAGGAGAAGCATTATTTTATTTCCTGGGCGACAGGCACGATTGAGCCGAAAAGCGGCGGAATGGGCGGTGCTGGTGGTCCCGGAGGCCCAAGAGGAAACGGAGGGGCACCGGGAATGGGAGAGCCGCCCGCAGATGGAGAGGCCCCCGAGATGGGTGAGAAACCAGCGGATGGAGAAGCACCCGAGATGGGTGAGCCGCCAGCGGAGGGAGAAGCCCCCGAAATAGGCGAACCGCCAGCGGAGGGAGAAGCCCCCGAAACAGGGGAACCGCCAGTCGATGGAGCATCCGGAGAAAAACCGGCAGGTATGGGACAAAATGGCGGCGGAATGGGCGGCGGCGCCTCCTACCATATGGCTTCCTTTGATTATGCTTATAATTGAGTAGCGGTAATGGAGTGGCTGTTCGGACAGTCGAAGTAATAGAAAACGGGCGGGGAGTGAAAAACACTCCTTGCCCGTTTATTTTCGGTAATTTTTAAGTATGATCTGGATGTCCCTTCGGCGGGAAATAGGTCGCATTCCGCGTCCATTGCTTGATGCCGGACACGCTTTCGTAGGCGCTGTCCCAGTCCATATTGTCTGGAAGGCCGGAGATGGAACCGCTGACCCGGACAGAATTCTTGCTCGGACTTGCCACTTTCAAGGTGGGATTTGCCTTCACCACCGTGGGAAGGAAGTAATCGTATTTTTTCCCGGGATAGGCTTCCAATGCATTGGCGTTTGTCGGCTTGTATTTCTTGAAATCCCGATAGTTTCCTTCCTTCAACTGGATGTTTGCAAAATGTGCATCCACGACGTCGCCGTTTTTGCGGCCAGCTCCCTCGACACGAGGCTGGGGATTGGCGAGATATTCTTGTTCATCATTGGAATTTGAAGTCTGCAAACCGGGATTTTGGTAGGTGCGCAGTGCTTTTCCATCCAGATACACGGTGGCGTTTCCGCTTTTGGAGAGTGTCAGCATCAGGCGATAGGTCTGCCCCGGATTCAGGGTAATGCCGAGCCAATCATAACGCTGCATCCCTGGGTCGTTGGAGTAGACGTTCTCGACCATCAACGCATCCGTGCCGGTATAGGGCGGAGATGCAAATTCGTCGTGCTGGATGCCGAATGAAATAGCGGAAAGCGGAGTGACATACCCTAGCTTCGCATGGTAGCCGGTGCCGGATCCCGAGACCGTGACATCGGCTTGAATCGCATAAAAATCACCCACATTTTTGATTGATTTTCCTTTTGCTTCGACTTGTGCAGACGGCGCCGCAAGTCCCAGGAGCAGGGCAAACGCCAACAGTAGGGCGGCTCCTGCTTTTTTCTTGTTTTTCATCGTTTTTCTCCCTTCATTGTTCATTTTTCACGGGAACCCTTCGCATATAGGTTTTCCCATATTTTCCGTATTCCCGGACGTAGGTATAACGCTCGGTTTCGCCGCATTCGGCAGCCGCCTTTTCTTCCAGATAGGCGTGCATTTCCCGTTCAATGCGGTTTAGTGGAACCGGAAAGTCCAGCCTTTTTTCGATTTCTTCCGCAGACAATCCGAGATCGCACAGGTGGCGGATCGCTCGTCCCGCAGCCGCCTCGAACGAAAAGCTCTGCAGAGCGGTTTGAAATTCTTTCATTTTGCCATAGCTTCCTCCTTTTGCTGAAATCAACGAGTTGCCTTTCATTATAAATCAAAGGTAATACACACGCAACTATGTTTTTGGATCAAAATATATTCTCCGGAACCGGGTTGATGGCC
>JAFUXY010000392.1 GCA_017477005.1 Lachnospiraceae bacterium
CTTCAGGGGTATGGAGCAAAATATGTCTATGAACCGAAGGAATTCAATTTTTCACAGATGTGTAATCGAGGTGCCGAAGAGACCGATGGTGACTTTCTATTATTTTTGAATGATGATATTGAAATTTGCGGGGAGGAATGGCTTTCGAGACTGGTTGGACATGCGCAGCTTCCTCATGCGGGCGCGGTAGGCTGCAAGCTGTATTATCCGGGACATACGGAAATACAACATGTGGGCGTGTTGAATCTGCCGATTGGACCGGGGCATGCGTTCCATCATTTCACCGATGCCGATATGGTTTTGTATTATGGGAGAAATTTGCTGGAATACAATTTTTCTGCCGTGACGGGTGCCTGTCTGATGGTGGATCGGCAAAAATTCAAAGAGGTGGGTGGATTTGATGAGTCTCTTCCGGTTGCTTACAATGATGTAGAGCTGTGTTTCAAATTGATTGATGCCGGATATTATAATATTTTGCGAAACGACGTGGTGATGATTCACCATGAATCGGTGAGCCGCGGCTATGAAGATGTTTCCGAGGAAAAAATACAAAGACAAATGCGGGAAATGGAAAGACTCTATGAGCTTCATCCGGATTGGAAGGGCAGAGATCCATTTTATAATGTCAATTTGACAAGAGACAGAGGAGATTTTTCGTTTGATATACCTCTATAAAGGAATGTGAGTCATGCTTACCTCAAAACAGGCATTGTTGTGTGATATCTTTATCAATCAAAGAGAAAATACGACGTTGGAAGAAAGTACAGATCCATATTATTTGAAGCATTTGTCTCCCATTCGATGGAATCTGCTGGAATGGATGAATTTTTCAGGTGATGAAGCGATTTTGGAAATTGGTGGATCGACCGGGCTGATGACGCAATTTTTTTGTGAAAAAGCAAGAAAGGTAATCAGCGTGGTGGAGGATTCCGGAGAGGCCTATGTGAATGGCATCCGAAACCGGTCATATAAAAATCTTTCGATTTGTACGCCGAAGGTGGAAAGCATTCCAGAGTATTCGCAGTGGACGGAAGAAATTTATATGGAATCGCTCGAGGGATGTGCAGAGTCCTTTAATCTTGTGGCAATGATCGGGGTGGGAGAATCTGTTCTTTCTTATCTAAATACGATTTGTTCGAAGAAAGAGGACTCCGGTACAATTGCGGATCCTTTTCTTTCTGCTTTGAAATTTGCGGCTTTGGCGTTGAAATCTAATGGAAGGCTGATCCTTGCCTTGAATAATCGCATTGGGCTTCAGTATTTTGCCGGAAAAACGGATGCAGCCTGTCCCCATCTGTTCGATAGCATACAAAAAAACAGGGAATCAAGGCAAGAGTATTCTTTTACGAAAAATCGGCTTGATGCTATGTTAGAGAGTGCAGGCTTTCAAAATTTGGAGTATTTTTATCCGGTGCCGGATTATCTGTATCCTTCGATGCTGTATTCGGACAGATATTTGCCGAAAGCCGGGGATGTGCGGCCGACTTCCACTCATTACGATCAAGAACGATATCAGTTTTTTGATGAAAAAAAGGCCTTTGATTCTTTGTGCGAGGATGGTCTGTTCGATGTCTTTGCTAATTCGTTTTTGGTATTGGCTGAGCGTTCTTGATGATGTTTTTTGCGTGATTAAAAAGTTATGTATATATTATTTTCGAAATACAATCGTACAAGGAGGCCGAAATTTGCAACTTGTACTTCCATATTAGAAAAAGAAGATTCGAAAAATCAAGCTTCCACTCGGTTTATATCGAAATCCGCGCTGTATGAGGAGGGGCTTCCACATATTGCCAGTTTTGCCGACAAGTACAAGCAGCTTTCCAAAATCTATAAAAACGCAGCGATTGTTCCTGTATCTATGGAAAATGATAGAGCTTTCTTTCCATTCATTGAGGGGGTAGCTGCTTCCACAAAAATTGAAGCAGAGCTTCACCATCTGCCCGATGCGGTCAAAAAATTAAACGAATTTTTGGATCATGTCGGTGATTACCACAAAGAATATGTCGTAGAATTTGAGGAAACCGAGGCTTTCAAGGAAATCTTTGGAAGATTAGACTATGTCGGTGCAGCAGCCATAGGCGCCAACATCGATGAGATTCCGGACAATTTTTTTGTCACGTCGGAAGGACTCACGTTGATCGACTATGAATGGGTATTTTCCTTTCCTGTGCCGCTCCGCTACATTCGGTTCCGAAGCGTGTATTATTTTTATGTCAAGCACCAAAGTCTTATTCAACGCCAGTCTCCGGAGGCGGACAATCCGAATTCGGACGGCGGCGAAGCATGGTTTTTGGAGCTATTTGGTTTTGACCCGGAAGAAACGGCGAAGTGGAAGCAAATGGAAGCGCAGTTCCAGGATTTTGTTCACGGACCGAGCCATCAACACCTCTATTCAACACGATATGAGCAAACCATCCATGATGTCAATTCATTTCTGAATGTAGTACCCGATGTGGCCGGAGAGTACAACCATTTGATGAATGAAAGACAACAACTGATAGATACTCTCCAACTCAATCATTATATCAAGCATTTGTGGGGACTGTTCAAAAACAGATTGCATAGGAGCCATAAATAAATAACGTTTACAAGATTCGTGCGATGATGTGCGAGATGTCATCACAAAAAACGTAGACGTACCGGGGTACGTCGAGGCTTTTTGTGATGGCAGATTGTGCATCAGCGTGCGGAGATTGTAAGGGTTATTTATTTACGGATCCATAGGTAATCACAGGCGTTTGTAGCGTTTTCTTCGCCAGTTTTGTGTACGACTTCTTTCGGTACAATCGGCGCAGAGACCGCCACGGGCGTTCCATTTCATACGTCTGCCACAGCGAAGGCACCGTTTTTCACCATATTCTCCTCCGTTTAGGTAATCAATGACGCGTTTGGAATAATCTTCTTTGGCTTTGGCCACGGCAGCACCGTCTTCCTCATACCCAAATACTCTGCAAAACTGGCTTGCCAGATCCAAATAGGAGCAGATTTTTTCTGCTTCAGCCAACCCTCCCGGGCTGGAAATGCGACCTGGATCGTCTGGAATATGAATTTGATGCGGAAGGTTCAAAATTTCAGATTCAGCGAGGGATTCCCAAAACCGTTCCAAATCCCGATCCCTTTCACTGAAAGGTAATGTAACAAGCCGATAGATCAATTCTTTGTCACTTGTCATTTCTTCAAGTTTTTTGACTAAACGGATCTCGTTTTGCAAAGATTCTTTCAGATATCCTTCTTTCGAAGGCATTTCTTCCCACATTTCCATTGTTTTTGACAGGGTGGTGTTGATTTCTAAAAGCTCTTTTGGGAAAGGCATCCTGGCTTCTGTGATTTCCGGTACCTCTTCTCTATATTTTTCTTTTGCAAAAGCTTTGAGGCCGGGCATACCGACTTCTGTATAATACCCATGGCTGAACATACCTTGTCGAC
>JAFUXY010000393.1 GCA_017477005.1 Lachnospiraceae bacterium
CCGGCTCCTCCACAATGCGATCCTGCAGATTCATCATAATAAACCGCGAAGCGTTCCAAATCTTGTTGGCGAAATTCCGGGAATTTTCCACGCGGTTCCAGTAGAAGCGCATATCGTTTCCAGGCGCATTCCCTGTGATCAGCGTGAGCCGCAGCGCGTCTACGCCGTATTTGTCGATCACCTCGAGCGGGTCGATTCCGTTGCCAAGGGATTTTGACATCTTCCGTCCCTTTTCGTCCCGCACCAGTCCATGAATCAATACGGTCGAAAACGGCGATTTTCCGGTGTGAGCGTATCCGGAAAATACCATACGCACCACCCAGAAAAAGATAATATCGTAGCCAGTCACCAACACATCCGTCGGATAAAAATACGAAAGCTCCGGAGTTTTTTTCGGCCAGCCCAACGTCGAGAAGGGCCAAAGAGCCGATGAAAACCACGTATCCAGCATATCCTCATCCTGCTTCAAATGTGGGTTGCCGCATTTCGGGCAGAGCCGCGGCGCTTCCTTTGTCTTCGCAACGGTGATTTCCCCGCAGTTTTCGCAGTACCACGCCGGAATCCGATGACCCCACCAGAGCTGGCGGGAAATGCACCAGTCCCGGATATCGTAGAGCCAACGCAGATAGGTTCCCTCGAACCGTTTCGGCACAAAGCATAGCTCCTTCTTTTCAATCGCTTCAATCGCAGGCTTGGCCAACTCCTTCATCGCCACAAACCACTGCGGCTTCACCAACGGCTCAATCGTCGTATGGCAGCGGTCGTGCGTCCCCACGGCATGGGTATGCTCCTCGATCTTTGCCAGCAGCCCCTGCGCCTCAAGGTCTTCCACAACAGCCCTTCTTGCCTCATAACGATCCATCCCTGCGTACTTGCCGCCGTTGGCGTTGATCGTCGCGTCGTCATTCATGATATTGATGATCGGCAGGTCATGGCGCTTGCCGACCTCGAAGTCGTTCGGGTCATGTCCCGGCGTAATCTTCACCACGCCCGTCCCAAATTCCCGATCCACATAGGCGTCCGCCACGACCGGAATTTCTTTATTCATCAAAGGCAGAAGAACCGTTTTTCCGATCAGATCCTTGTAGCGGTCATCGTCCGGATGCACCGCAATCGCCGTATCGCCAAGCATGGTCTCAGGCCTGGTCGTTGCGATCTCAACGAACTTTCCTTCCTCCCCCACGATCGGATAGAGGATATGCCAGAAATGCCCCTGCTGTTCCTCGTGCTCCACCTCGGCGTCGGAAATCGTCGTGCCGCAGACCGGGCACCAGTTGATGATCCGTTCGCCTTTATAGATATAGCCTTTCTCATACAGATCGACAAAAACCTCTTCGACTGCCTCCGAACAGCCCTCGTCCATTGTGAAACGCTCTCTGTCCCAATCAGCGGAGGATCCCATCTTCTTCAACTGCGAAACAATACGCCCGCCGTATTCCCCGCGCCACTCCCAACATTTTTTGAGAAACCCTTCCCGGCCAAGATCTTCCTTGTCGATTCCCTGCTCCTTTAGCGATTCGATGACCTTTACCTCGGTCGAAATAGAGGCATGATCCGTCCCCG
>JAFUXY010000394.1 GCA_017477005.1 Lachnospiraceae bacterium
TCCTGCGTCGCTTTGGACAGTACATTGAAGAAAGCGCTGTAGCCCGCCACGCGCACTATCAGGTCGCGGTGCTTCTCCGGATGTGCCTGCGCGTCCAAAAGCGTCTCGCGCGACACGATGTTGTACTGCACATGATAGCCATGCAAGCGGTTGAAGAAAGTAGAAATCAACATCTGAAGCTTCTGCCGGTTCTCTTTCTTCTCCAACATCTGCGGCGTCATCTTCTGATTCAGCAGCACGCCGCCCGTAATCTTCTCCGTCGGCAGCTTGGACACCGACTTGAACACCGCCGTAGGCCCGTGCTGGTCTGCGTTGTGCGCAGGCGAGCATCCTTCCGCCAGCGGCTCGTGCGCCTTTCTTCCGTCCGGCGTCGCCATCGTACCCATCCCCTGTCCGACGTTCGCCGAAATCGAGGATGTCCCACCATAACGGATCCCGCCGATCGGCCCCCTTTGATAACGGGTGTTCGGATATTTCTTGATTTCGTCCAGATACGAATCATACGCTTCCACCACAAGCTGGTCGGCATCGTCGATATCGTTGCCATACTTCGGCGCGTCGTGAATCAGCATATCCTGAATCCTCTGGTTCTCCGGCGAAGTAAAGTCGTCCAAAATCGCCTCCCACAGTTGGGCGGGGGTAATCTTCTTTTCCTCAAAGACCAACTTTTTGATCGCCGCCAGCGAATCCGCCATATTCGCAATGCCGACCTGCAGTCCCGAAATGAAATCGTAGACGGCGCCGCCCTCTTTGATCGTCTTGCCCCGGCCGATACAGTCGTCGGTCAGCGCGGAACAGAGAATGTCCGGCACATCCCGCTCGGAAGCCTTGTCAATCGCGTTTTCTACGATCACCGAATACCTCGTCATTTCACGCACAGTGGAATCCCGAGCCTTCATCAGCTCTTCGTAGCTCGTCATATCCTTGAAATAACCGCAGCCCTTCGTGAACCGCTTGCCGCTCGTCAGATCCACGCCGTCATTCATTGCGCACAGCAGGACGCGCGGGAAATTGATGTAGGACATACCCGTGCAGCGATAGCCCCACTTGCCCGGCACAGCCGTTTCCACGCAGCCAATCGCGCTATAATTGTAGGCATCCTCTTCCTTCACGCCCCAGTTGATAAAGGACGGGATGATCACCTCATCATTGTTCAAGGCGGGCATTCCGAAGCCGAGCCGCATCACCTCGATGCACTCATCGTAGAAATGCTTGTCAATGTTCTTGTGATAACGCACCGTGAGGTTTGGCTGGGTGAGCCTCGTCTGCGCCACGGATTTCAAGACTACGAAGGAAAGCGCATTGACTGCGTCCTTCTTGTCCGTCGTCTGTCCGCCGATGGTCACATTCTGATACATCGGAGAACCCGCCGAGCTAAGCGTATGCGCCTGGGAACGCACCTTGTTGACCGTCAGCGTCTTGATCCACAGGCAGGTCAAAAGCTCCAGCGCCTCGTCTTCGGTAATTGCGCCCGCGTCGGTATCCTTCTTATAATAAGGATACATATATTGGTCGAACCGCCCATAGGAAAGCGAATGTCCGTTGGACTCGATTTGCAGGATCAGTTGGATGAACCAAACCGACTGCACCGCTTCTCTAAAGGACGCTGCCGGTTCGTAAGGCACCTTCGCGCAGATGCGGCTCATTTCCAAAAGCTCCGCCTTGCGCTTCTCGTCCGTCTCCTTGTCGGCCAGCTCCTTCGCCAGTTTGCTGTAACGCAGCGCGAAATTGTGCACCGCGTCGATCACGACGAGTACGGCTTTATAGAAAATGTTCTTGTCGATTGCTTCGGGATCGGTCAGATCCAATTCGCTCTTCAACTTTTTCGCACGTTCTTCATAGCCCTTCAACCCATCCGACAACAACCTCTCATAATTGACCGCCAAATGCGCGTCTCCGGCATTCAGCTTGCCTTCCATTCCAAACACCCCGGTCTCCATGAATACGGAAACCTCTTCCGGCAAAATAGCCTCGCCCCTGGCGCGCAGGTTGTTGTTCTCCCAAAACGGTGCAATTTCCCGCAGTTGTTTCTTCGTCTCCTCGGTAATATAGAACACGTCCCCATCCCGCTTTTCAAATAAATCCAGCTCGTCGATCACGAACTGCAGCGTGTACTCCGGAAAGACCGGTGCGTTCCTGTTCTTGGTGGCCTGATTGCCACAGAGCAGCGTCTTGTCCTCGATGTAGATGGTCATTTCCTTCAAAATCTTTTCGACCATCAGCGCCCGCATCATGACCCGCGGCTGATTCTGGTGTGCCTTGTACGCTTCTGTGGCAAGCACGGCGCGTTCTGCGTCCACATAAGGCTTCTCGTCCAGCACTTCATCGCGGAAGGCCTGCATCCTTGACGTCAGCGCTCCGAAATGTTCCCTGTTTTCCATCCCTTCAAGCCCTCCTTTTTGATTTGCTACTGCCGCCTGGAAAACTGCATCCCAATCTGGCAGAACTTACATTTGTAACTTGTTTTGTTTTAATTTAATCTGATTATATATCCCATATTATTATTTGTCAATACATTTTGAAAAATAATTTTTATAAATGAATGTAATTTATTTTACATTTATAATTTTATTATTTACATAGCGGAATGGATGTGTTATAATCCTTGCAGACAATATTATCCGCAATCCATTGAATATTAGGGGAAAAGCCATGACAGAATCATTTTCAGCACAAAGAGGACTTGTTTTCAACATTCAGAAATTCAGCGTCAACGACGGCCCGGGTATCCGAACGGCGGTCTTCATCAAGGGATGCCCTCTACGCTGCAAGTGGTGCGCCAATCCGGAGAGCCAGAGCCGCCGCATCCAGATTGCCTGGGACGAAACACGGTGCATCCATTGCCGCAAATGCGTGATGACCTGCCCCGAGTACGCAGTCACGCAAAAGCGAGACGACAGCGACGGCCCGATCGTGCGCTCCATCAAAATTGATGAAAAGAAATGCTCCGGCTGCCAGATCTGCGTCCGCGGTTGTCCGGCGAAAGCCCTATCCGCGGAGGGAGAATGGAAGACGGTCGATGAAGTATTTGCCATCTGCATGCAGGATCTTCCTTTTTATGAAGAAAGTGGCGGAGGCGTGACGCTCTCCGGCGGCGAAGTGCTTTCATCGCCCGACTTTGCTGTCGCTCTGATGGAACGACTGAAGACGGAGGGGATCCACATCGCATTAGAGACGACCGGCTTCGCTGCCCCCGAAGTATTCGACCGCGTGACAGACCTTGCCGATCTGCTGCTTTTCGATATGAAGCATTGGAACGAAAAAGGACACATAGAAGGGACCGGCGTGTCCAACCTGCCGATACTATCCAATATGAAACGCGCTGTCGAAAAAGGCACCAATGTCCTTCCACGCATCCCGGTGATTCCCGGTTTCAACGACACCTTGGAGGACGCTGCCGGGCTTTCGGCTCGTTTGAATGAAATCGGGGTAGCGCAGGCGCAGCTCCTGCCCTTCCATCAGTTCGGCGAGAACAAATACCACCATCTCGGCAAGACCTACGAATACTCCCAGGTCCCCGCCTACCATCCGGAAGATCTGGCGGAGTATCGGGAGGTGTTTGTGAAAAACGGAATCAAAGCGTTTTTCTGAAATCAAAACCTTTTCAAATGAAAAACGGCTGCACTGCGGACTCTTTTCCACAGTGCAGCTGTTTTTTTACAGAAATTTTCAAAATCCAAACGCCCTCCTCACACCAGCACCAGCTCCACATGGTTCTTTTGCAGTTTTTTCCGTGCGCTTTCCGGCGCGCCCTCATCCGTAAACACAGTATGTATCTTGTCAAACCGCATCTGAAGCACCACGCCCTGCTGCTCAAACTTCGTCGAATCCGTCAAGATCATCACCTTCCGTGCCGATTCTGCCAGATTTCGCATGGCCTCCGCTCGGCTCATATCGCTGCAAGTAAAGCCCACCTGCGGGATAAACCCATCCGTCCCCATGAACAGCTTGTCCA
>JAFUXY010000395.1 GCA_017477005.1 Lachnospiraceae bacterium
CTATGCCAGCGACCCCTATCGGATCAACAACGACGCCGGGTCAAACGCCAACTACACGCAGACCGGGTATCAGACCCAGTCCGACACCAACGGCCAGCAGGCTGCATGGGACTACGCTTCGTATGGTTCGGATGCGCCAAAAACGACGACCAAGAAGTCCTCTGGAATGGGCAGCAAGCTCGGAAAAGCCGTGGCGCTTGGCCTCGCGTTCGGTCTTGCGGGCGGCGTGGCCTTCACTGGCGTTTCCCAGGTATCCAATCGCCTGACCGCAAATACTGCGCAAGAAGAGATTGCAAAACCGCAGGAGACGACTCCGGCTGCTTCCTCCGATGCCGGGAGCAATACGATCGGCAATACGGCTGTCTCAAACGCCACCACCGTCAACGACGTTTCGGACATTGCCCAAAATGTGATGCCTTCCATCGTCCAGGTTTCCGTGATGACCGTCACAGAATACCGCAACTGGTTCGGCCAGGTGGGTGAATACGAAAGCGAAGGCGCGGGCAGCGGCATAATCATTGACCAGGACGATGATTACCTCTATATCGCGACCAACAACCATGTGGTGAGCGGCGCAAAGGAGCTCACGATTACCTTCAACAACGACGAGGCGGTTGAGGCGGAAATCCTTGGAACGGACTCGCGGACAGATTTGGCGGTTGTCAAAGTCAAGTTGAAGGACATTCCGAAGGAAACGATGGATCACATCAAGGTGGCGACTGTCGGAAGCTCCGAAAATCTGGAGGTTGGTTCTTCCGTAGTGGTAATCGGCAACGCGCTTGGTTATGGGCAGTCTGTGACGACGGGCGTGATCTCCGCTCTCGAGCGCGACGTAGAGCTGATGAGCGACGACGGCACGCCGATCTCCAACCGGCTGATCCAGACAGACGCAGCTGTGAACCCCGGCAATTCCGGCGGAGCGCTTTTGAATATGAATGGAGAGGTAATCGGCGTCGTTTCGGCGAAATACGCAGACACGGAAGTCGAGGGTATGGGTTACGCTATTCCGATTTCGGATGCGTCGGAGATTATTACCGGCTTGATCAAGGGCGAGGACGTTTCCGCAGCAGCGAAGGGCAATGGAGCCTATCTTGGCATAGCAGGCGTGGATGTGAATGAGCAGACCGCCAGACAGTACAATATGCCGACCGGCGTGTATGTTTCGCAGGCCGTGGAAGGCAAGGGTGCAGAGGCCGCCGGTATCCAAAAAGGCGATGTGATTACGAAGTTCAATGAGAAAAAGATTTCCTCGATGCGTGATATCCAGGACGCTTTGGCGGAATGTATGCCGGGCGATACCGTGAAGATTACGATCCAACGCGAAGGGATCATGGGCTATACGGAAATGGAAGCAGATGTAGAACTTTCGACAGCGCCGGAGGACAAAGAATAATGAAAAAGCAACTCTCTTTTATAACCTGTATCTTGTTGACTCTTATCCTATCCGCTTCGGCATTCGGGGGGCAGTCCCTGGATGCCGAAGCTGCTGCAAAGGTGAAATACAGCTATACGAAGATCGATGATTCAAGGGTGCTTCCCGGCGGGAGATTTGACAATTATTTCAAATACCCCAAACTCAAAGGATAAAGCAAAGCTGTCCAAAGGATCAACAATCAGTTGAAAAAACAGGGTCAGTCTTTTGTCAAAATTGAAGCCGGTTATTCGATGGCAGAAATCGAAGAAACCATCCGTAATGATTACGAAAACCGCCATACCTACTGCGAATATTTCAACACAGTAGACGGAAAAGCGGCCTACAACGACGGCGATATTTTCAGCATCCAATTCAAGTCGGCATGGTTCCTTGGCGGGGTTTCAAACTACAACACGTATGGAGCCACGTTTGACGTTGAAACCGGGAAAAAGCTCAATCTGATGGACGTTGTTTCGGATGATTTTTCGGATTTCTCGGATCTCCAGCGGGTGATTTATTACCGTTTGGAATCCCAATACGGTTCCGAAGTCGCGCAGGCTTTTGATGAAAAATACAGCACGGAAAAAGCGTTGAAAAAGGTCAATTTTTATGTCAATGAAAAGGGAAAAGTTATCGTTTGTTTCCAGACCTATGAGCTAAGTTATGGCGCGGCTGGCTGCCTCACCGTCACGCTTCCATCGAGGTTTTGAGGGATTGGGTGGGAACACTTCTATCAGCGCTTTCCTAAAGGCGTATCTGTTCGGTCAATGGAACAGGTACGCCTTTTTTGCATGGCGGGGCGACATACCTCCACGGAAATCAATTTTCAAAAAAAGTGGACATACCTTGGTGATGAAAATTGGTTTCCGTGATAGACTCCCGAGGAAAGTTGACAAAGCTCCGAAAAGAAGGTAGATTATTGTCAAAAAAGGAAGGCATGATAGATGAAAAGCAGGAAGAGCAGAATGTTGGTGTCGGCTTTGACAGCGGCTTTGGTATTGACAGGGACGTGCCAAGTGCCGGTGTGGGAAGCCTACGCGGTAGAGGAAATCGAAACGGACGATGCAGGCGTACAAGAGGCCGAATCGTATTTGGACGAAGGGGAGGAAGTTGAGGGAGAGTCCGAAACGGACAATCGGATCGAAAACGTGGAAGAGACGGATATAGATGCTTCAAGTGAAGAAGTTTTGGAAAATGATGCTGCGGAGGAGTTTCTAGAGGTTGCGGCGGAGGAATATTCAGAAAGTGACGTGGAGGAATCTG
The DNA here is from genome assembly GCA_017477005.1 of Lachnospiraceae bacterium. Taxonomy (GTDB): domain Bacteria; phylum Bacillota; class Clostridia; order Lachnospirales; family Lachnospiraceae; genus RGIG4930. Next base: position 2,678 of record JAFUXY010000395.1, read on the forward strand.
CAGTGTAGGCTACGCCAATAATGCGACAAGGGTATCCTTTGGAAAGAATACAAAAGGTTGAACATGGAAAGCGCCAGTGTCGCAGTAGGAAAGAGTTTTACATTGAAAGCGACGGTTCTCCCTGCTTCCGCCGCTAGTTCAGTTTCGTGGAAATCCAGTAATGCCAATATAGCCTCTGTGTCGCAAAAAGGAGTCGTCAAAGCGAAAAAGGCGGGTAGCGCGACGATTACTGTTGCTTCCAAAGACGGAAAAAAGAAAGCCGTTTGCAAAATAACAGTCAAGGTTCCCGTGAAGAGTGTCAAGCTGAACAAGAGCAAGGCCACCATCCGGCAAGGGGAATCGCTTTCATTGAAGGCCACGATTTCACCATCTACTGAGACCACGAAGACGGTTTCGTGGAAGTCGAGTGATGCAAAGATCGCCTCTGTGTCGAAAACAGGGGTCGTCAAGGGAAAGAAAGCAGGGAGCGTGACAATCAAAGCGGTGACGATGGACGGAAAGAAAACAGCGTCCTGTAGTGTAAAGGTGAGGTGATTTTCGGTTTGGATATTTTTGGCAAAAAAAATCACCTCGAAATTAGGGGTGAAAAAAGATGTACAACATAAAAAGTGTAATATCGGGGGCTTATGAGTTTCCGAGTATGCTCTATATGTTAAAGGAGGAAGAAACGATGTGTGATGCATTGAGAGAGTTGATGAAGCCTGAAATTGAGCAGGAAATGAGGGAAGCGAAAGCGAAAGGCAGGGCAGAAGGGATAGCGAAAGGGATAGCAGAAGGGATAGAAGAAGGGATAGCAGAAGGAAAGGCCAGAAAAGGGGAGGAGATGGTGGCGGAGATGCTGAAAGGGAATGAACCGCTAAGCAAGATCGAGAAGTACACAAAGATTGCAGCGGAGAGGATAGCAGAGATCGCAAATTCGATTGGAGTGACGCCCGTGGCGGGGTGAGGGATTACGGCCAATCCCCTTTCACATATTCCAAAAACCATAGGAGCATGATGCGGTTGGTTGCCTCACAATTTCTTTGCATTTTGATTTCCAACCTTTGTCGAAAATCCCAAAAAGATTGAATTTGTGGTGGAGACATGCTATTATAATGAAGGTTTTTAGAGGATGAAACTGAAAAACAGAATAAATAAAGGATCTGTGTCTTCTTCGGGTCGTGGTGTACGATGCGAAGGGTGAAAAGGGAAGCATGTGGAAATCATGCGCGGTCCCGCCACTGTGATAAGGGAGCGAAGCCGTTGCTTCTATATGAAAAGTGATGCGAAAATCAGCACTTCTTTTTCATATGGAGCCACTGGAGAAAGCGCTTGCGGGTGCTTGTTCTGGGAAGGCGGACGGTTTGGTAAAGATCTTTGAGCCAGGAGACCTGCACAGATTGACATCCCGGCAGATAGGGGTGAATAACAGAGGCTGCGAGGCAAGCCAACATCCTATGTTGGAATTTTCAGAAAACCCTGATCTGCCAACCGACGAGTGATCGGTGGGATATAGTTTCGCATCTGCGTACACAGCAGAGCGTATTTTTGATGGCAAAAACGGGGCCTAAAGGTAGCGATACCTAGGGCTCTTTTTGTTTACTAAAAATCAGGAGGTAGAGATGAAGAAGAAAATGTTGGCGATGGCGGGTATGTTGGTTTTGTGTGGATCAGTTTGTTTGCTTTCGGGATGTGGCAGTTCCTCGGGACAGACGGATAATGCGGCCGTTGAAGAGGCGGAGGAAGATAATGGCAGCACAGGCGACACGGTCGAAGCAGAAGCAGAGGACGAGAGTGGAGAGGATAGTATGACAGACGGAACCGAGGTGGATGAAGCAGCGACCGATTCAGACGGAGAAAAGATCAGCCAAACGGCAAACGACTCGGATGAGGAGGAACCGGACACCGGCGACGCGGCTTTAGATAACCCGAGAAATGGGGATGGGATTGGCGAGAAGGAGCTGCTTGTCGCCAGCTTCGGCACCAGTTACAACGACAGTCGTAGGCTGACGATTGGCGCAATCGAGCAGGAGATGGAGGAGTCCGAACCAGATTTTGATGTCCGCCGTGCGTTCACAAGTCAGATGATTATTGACCATGTGAAGGATCGGGATGGCGTAGAGATTGACAATGTAACAGAGGCGTTGGATCGAGCGGTAGACAATGGCGTGAAATCTTTAGTGGTAATGCCAACCCATCTGATGGATGGTCTCGAATACCACGATCTGATCCGTGAGCTTGGCGGGTATGTTGACTCCTTCGAAGGCGTAGCCGTTGGCGCGCCGCTGTTGTCCAAGGATGAGGATTATACGCGAGTGGCCGAGGCGTTGGCCGACGCAACTTCTTCATTTACAGATGGAAAAACCGCCATCTGCTTTATGGGGCATGGCACGGAGGCGGCGTCCAACGGTGTTTATGAGCGGATGCAGCAGGAGATGGAGTCTTTGGGACACAAGGACATCTTCATCGGAACGGTGGAGGCAACGCCGACGCTCGAGGATGTATTGAACAAGGTCAAGGAGGGGGATTACACGAAGGTGGTACTCCGACCGATGATGGTGGTTGCGGGCGACCATGCCAACAACGATATGGCGGGGGATGATGACGATTCTTGGAAATCGGTATTCGAATCCGAGGGATATGAGGTGGAATGCGTACTCGAAGGAATCGCCCAGATCCCGGCGATCCGGGAGTTGTATGCCGACCATGCAAAGGCGGCGATCGAAACGCTTTCGACCGAAACGGAAGGCTTGGCTGGAAATTTCCGCGAGGTGGAGGCAGCGGCCAAAGCGTCAGATGAAGCGGCGGAAAAGGAGGCTATGGCAAATGCCAAATCACCTGAGGAATTGGCATTATCCGATGGAACGTACGAAGTTGAAGTAGAGCTGTCGGGCGGCTCGGGACGCAGTTCCGTTTCGTCTCCTGCGGAGATGTCTGTTGAAAACGGGACTGTAATCGCCCGGATTGAATGGAGCAGCGAGTATTACGATTATATGAAGATCGATGAGGAGAAATACTTGCCGGTGAATACGGAGGGAAATTCAGTATTCGAAATTCCGGTGTCGGTGTTTGACGCGCCGATGGATGTAGTGGCGGATACGACGGCGATGAGCCAGCCCCACGAAGTAGATTATCAATTGACCTTTGCTTCGGAGTCGATTCGTGAAAAATGAAGGGCAGCTTGCGCCACGCAATTCTCTATCGAAGAGGTCGAGGCGGGGTGCAGGGTGATTACCATTGAAGATGGGCAGAAAATTCTGTTGGTGCCTGAAAACGGAAAGCCGCCGACGTGGGCTGAAGATGGAGGGTACACCGTGGTGCGTCAGCCGGTGCAGGCCGTGTATCTGGCGGCTTCATCGGGGATGGATATGGTGGATGCGCTGGGATGTTTGGATCGTGTGCGTTTCACAAGCACAAAACGCGAGGACTGGAGCCTTTCACCGGTAACGGAAGCGTTGGATGAGGGAGCGTTGTCTTATGTGGGAAAATACAGTGCGCCGGATTATGAGATGCTGGTCGAGGGCGGATGCACATTGGCGGTCGAGTCAACTATGATCTACCACAATCCAAAAGCGAAGGAGGAACTTGAGGCATTGGGGATTCCAGTGATCGTGGAGCGGTCGAGTTATGAGAATGACCCGATTGGACGCTTGGAGTGGATTCGGTTTTATGGGGCGTTGTTGGGTGAAGAGGACAAGGCAGATGTCTTTTTTGACAAACAGCAGAAAAAAGTGTCTAAAATTTTAGAAAACAGCAAAGAAAATCGTAGTTTGAATAAAGTAACAGGGATAGAGCAATCAAGAAATGCAGATGGATCAAGTGATTCAGGTAAACCAGACAACGCACCTACGATGGCGTTTTTCTCAATCAGCGATAATGGATATGCTACGGTGCGAAAGTCCGGGGATTATGTTTCCAAAATGATCGAAATGGCGGGAGCGAAATATGTGCCGTCGGATGCGACGCCGGAGGATGAAAATGCGCTTTCCACGATGAATATGCAGATGGAGCGTTTCGTGGACGAAACGGTGGACGCAGATTTTTTGATCTACAACAGCACGATCCAACAGGAGGTCTCTACCATTTCAGAGCTTCTGGGGAGGTCAGAGCTTTTGGCGGATTACAAGGCGGTGAAGCAGGGACATGTTTGGTGTACCAACAAAAATGTGTTCCAAAAGTCAACAGCGGTTGGCGATATTATCCGCGAACTGTATCAGATTCGGACGGGGCAGGACGAGGGGCTGACCTTTTTTCACAAGGTGGAATAAGGTCCATAAAAGGGAGGCGTGTATGGCATCGAAAAGGCGGATTTTCACAACCACAGCGGCGCTTTTAATCCTGCTCGTCCTGTTGTTTTTGTTGAGCCTTGTGACCGGAAGCGTTTCTCTTTCTTTTGACGAGGTGTGGGATGCTTTTTTCGGTTCGCAGACTTTCCCAAAAAATGAGCTGATCGTGCTGCAGCTTCGGTTGCCGAGAGCATTGTCGGCCGTGTTTTTGGGCGGCGCATTGTCGGTATCTGGATTTTTGCTGCAGACCTTTTTTCGGAATCCAATTGCGGGTCCTTATATATTGGGCGTTTCATCCGGGGCGAAACTGCTTGTTGCGATGTTGATGATTTGCTCTGTCCGTTTAGGATTTTATTACAATTCATGGGCTATGATTTTGGCAGCTTTGCTGGGAGCCTTGGGCAGTCTTTTGATAGTTTTGTTTCTGTCGTCGAAGGTGGAAGGAATGGCGGCGCTGATCGTCTGCGGGATCATGATTGGCTATGTTTGCTCCGCGGCCACGGAATTGTTGGTCGCATTCGCGCAGGATTCGCAGATCGCCAACCTGCACAACTGGTCGATGGGTAGTTTTTCGGGCATTACACC
>JAFUXY010000396.1 GCA_017477005.1 Lachnospiraceae bacterium
CAGAACAGGGGCGTGCGGGTTCGCTATGTGAGCGTGAGCGGCAGCGCGTCCAATCTGTCGGCGGATACGGTCAATCGCATGGGACGATCCATCGGATTTGTCAACAAGGTCACCAATCCCTTGGTTTTATCCGGTGGAAACGATGCGGAAAATACGATGGAGGCCATCCGAAGACACAGCGCTTCCTTCCGCCACCAGAATCGCGCCCTCTGCGCCCATGATTTCAGGCAGTTGGTGAAAACCCATGTACGTTCCGTGGCGGATGTGCGTATCCTGCGGGGCGTGGATAAAAACGGCAGGCAAGGGAGCGGATATGTGACGCTGGTCGCCCTTCCGGATAGGAAATACGGACAGAGCCAGTTCCCTAAAATACAAAAGCAGATCATGGATCTTTTAAGTGACAAGATTTCGCCTGTATTTGGAACGGAAGGAAGGCTGTCTGTGCGTATGCCGGAGTTTGTGAGCGTCTGCGTGAAAAGCAGGATCATGGTGGATGATTATGACAAGGTATCCATCGTGGAAAAGGGTCTGCTTGGGCAGATGGAGAAGTATTTGGATCCCCGGCACTGGGATATAGGGATGCTTCCCGAGGAAACAGAGCTGCGGAATACGCTGTTTGCGGTGCCGGGGGTGTTGGGCGTGAAGCATTTGGAGATGAATCTGTTCATCGGCACGGCGCCGCGGGATCGAAAGGAGCTTTTTGGGAATCCTTTTGTGCTTCCGATCAACGGAACGCACCAGTTTCAAATCATAGTGAGGTTGAAAAATGATTGAGCCTGTTGTGTTGGACAATGAATCCTATGGCGAAATATTCGAGGAATTGCGCAGCGTGGTCAATCGCTGCTATCCAGAGTGGACAGACTTCAATTTTCATGACCCGGGCATCACCCTGCTTCAGATGTTTGCGCTCCGCAAGGAGGAACAGCAGTTCTTCATGGATCAGATCGGAGACGAGCATTTGAAAAGCTATTTGAAGCTTCTTGACATACATCGCAAAGCAACCAGGCCGGCCACCTGTATGATTCGCCTGTCCTCCCCGGAGGATATGTATTTGACGGATCGTTTGAAGTTTTATGCGGAGGATCTGACCTTTGAATTGGAGGGCGCCAAGCAGGTCGTGAAGGAAGATATTGACCTGTGCCTATGTGAAGATCCGGAGGGGAAGGTTCGGAAGTGGAGAAGACAGGGGCATCTTTTCGACACGATGGGCGGACGGTTTCTGGTTTTTGGCGAGAAACCGAAAAAGGGCAGTCATATGTATATGCGGATCAAGAGGCCGCTTCCGATGGACAAGGGGCTGTCCCTGTATCTGTCTGTTTCTCCGGAATCGAAAAAAAGAGTTCCCATCGTCGATGAAAACGGAGAGGACTATTCCGTTTTTGTGCCTTTTGTCCGGCTGTCTGTTTCGTATTACGCAGGGGGAGAATGGAAAAGCGCCTTGCAGCAAAAGGACGATACTGTGGGGCTGATCCGCGATGGATTCTTTCACTTTCTCATAGAAGAGGGGATGGAAGAAACCTCGGTGTATGGAGAATCGGGATACTTTCTGCGCCTGACCTACGAAGAAGGCTTGTTTGATATCCTTCCCTGCCTTGCGAATATCAGCCTGAATGTGGCAAGGGCCGTCCAGCGTGACACGAAGATCGAATCGGTTTGGGTGAAAGGCACTTCGAAATCCGTGGTGGTCGTTTCCCCGATGGCTGAATATTCCATCAACCGTCTGTTTCGGGTGGAGGGAGAGCGGCTGCTTCCCGTGAATGCGGAAAAAAAGGTGCTGTTTTCCGAGGAGAATACGGCGATATTCCATATTGCCGAAGAGGAAAAAGAAGGCTCCCAAGCCAAGGAGGATGCAACCTATTTTGTGATCAACACCGAGTGGGAGGCTAGGAAGCTTCATTCCCTGGGAGTGGGAAACGGTTTTCCCGAGCAAAGGATCGTGTTGGAAGAAAAAGGAATCCTGCCCCGGAGTCTTTCACTTTTGGTGGAAAACGAGCTGTATCCCCGCAGCTTTTGTTTGTGGAAATGGGTAGAAGATTTCGGAAAATGCGGACCGGAGGATCGGGTTTTTTCTTTCGATGAAGAGAAAAACGCCATTGTTTTTGGCGACGGCATCTGCGGCTGTGTACCGGAGGGCGAGATATTGCTTGCGTCATGCTGTGTGACAAAAGGACCGGCAGGAAATATCAAGACGGGACGCATTCGGGAAGTGGCCGGGGTTGCCCTTTTTGGCGCGACGATATCCAATATTACAGAGGGAGCCGGCGGCGCTTGGGCAGAATCATATCGGGATTGTTTTCTCCGGGTGCAGCGGATGCTGAAACGGCCAAGAACGGCGGTATCGGCCAAGGATGTGGAGGAGAGGATACAAAAAACGCCGGGTCTTCGCTTGGAAGCGGTGAAGGTGCTGTCGGCGGAGGAAGTGCGACAATTTGCGAGAAATGTGTCCGATTTGAATCTCTATACCATGATTCGGCCATATGGACACAAGCCGGGCGAGCCGATTCATCCGGGATACCGACTCAATATCCTGCGGTATATGGAGCATTACCGGCCGGTGGGCAGCATGATCGTCCTGTATCCGCCGGAGTATGTGAAGATTGAGCTTTTCGTGGATGCGGTGGTAAAGGCAGAATACCGGCATCTTGAGAGATTGCTGGACAAAGATCTGAGAAAATGGTTTGGCGGCTATGCGGATGTGTTTGGGAGCGAGATCGTGTATGGAAGCCTGTACGCATGGCTTCGGAATCGCCCCTACATCCGGCTTTTGCGATCGCTGGATCTGTCGGCGAAGGGTACCGGAGCCAAACAGAACAAAGAGGGAGATATCCGCATGGCGCCAAATGGCATTGCCGTACTCGGGGAGATCCGACACGCTTTTTCCATGGTTTGAGGTACGAAAAGGATGAACGGAAATACAAACAGAAAATACTTTATATTGAATCAAAAAAGCGACTTCGAACGGGGCTTTCTGCAGGATATGGCGTTGGAAGATGGGAGACTTCGTATGACAAACGAGGTAGGAACGCCTGGTTGCATGCTTTCGAGGGTTTTTGACAGCAAAGAAAAGGATATGCAGTGGCATCGCTTCAAGCTCAACTGTTCTGAGGAAAGTCCTTCCGGCAGAATGGTCGTTTATACCTCCGAAACTCCTTTCCTTGTCATGGAAGAAGAATCGGTGTCGATTGAAGAATGCATCCGAAACCCAAAAATGACGCTGGGGGAAAAGCTTTCCGCCATGGAGCCCTATCGAAAAAAGGAGTATCCGTATTTTGAAGATGTTTTTTTGCATGATATTCGGGGCAGGTACCTCTGGTTTTTGCTGGAACTGTATCCACAGGAAGAGCATATAGAGCTTTGGAATTTCACGCTGTTTTTTCCGGGGCGTACATGGATGGAAACCTTGCCGGAGATTTATCAGCAGTCCGATAAAAACGGTTTTCTGGAGCGATATCTGGGTCTCTTCCAAACGATGTACGAGGACTTGGAGGAGCGGATTGCCCATGTTCCGGGGCTTTTGGATGTGGACAGGGCCGATTCGGAATTTTTGGGTTGGATGGCGGAATGGCTGGATATCGAAGAGCGGTACCGCTGGTCAAGTGAGCAGCTTCGCACCCTCATAAAAAAGGCCTTTCTGCTGTATCGAAAGCGGGGGACAAGAGAAGGCATATTGGAATTTGTGGAGTTATATACGGGGGAGAAACCCGTCCTTGTGGAGTGGGGACAGTACAAGGACATCCAACACAATGAGAAGCTGTATCCGGACGATCCCTACACTGTCATGGTTTTTGTGCGGGCAGAAACGCTTCGCTCCGAGAAAGAGCGGCGCACGCTCGTTCGCATTATTGAAGACGTCATGCCGGCGCATATGACTCTTGAACTTGTGGTGATGAATCCGTACATATTTTTAGACAATCATACCTATTTGGGAATCAATAGCTGTCTGGGAAAATACAAAAAGGGGCAATTGGATGGCAAGCTGGCCTTGTCCTTTTCCACTATGAATTAGAAAGACAGGGGAGAAAACAAAATGAAGAACACGAATTTATTTCCATTTGAACGCAACAACTACTACTACGGCAAGCTGCTTTCCGCCGAGGATTTTGAACTGGAGCAGAGGTATTTCAACGACAAGAGACGGATGCTGTCGAGGCTTATGTACGGCTGTGGTGTGCTGGCCGGGTTGTCCGTAGTGGACGTGGACGAGCAGACCGTATCCGTGGAAGCAGGGGTTGCGTTGGATGCGTTTGGACGGGAAATCGTGGTGGACAAGCCCTTTGTGCGGGCGCTTTCCGACATAGACGGGTATGCGATGGAAAGCCAGAAAGCCGGCCGCTATCTTTATCTGTGTATCGAATACGATGAAGAGGTTTCCAACCGGATCTTCAACATTGCGGACCAGCCGGTGCCAAGAGATCCATCCGAGCTTTCCTACGGACACATTCGGGAAAATTATCATCTGTATCTGAAGAGCGGCGAGCCAAAGGAATCGCTTCCGCCGGAGAGAAAGCTTTTTGAAAAAGAATTGGTATTTCATCCGGTGGAGGATGTGACGATCCGCCACAGTATTCCCCGGTTTTCTGAGGCAGGCCGACAGGTAAACATCCGCATTTATGTGGAGAATCTGGGCAGGCAGAATCTGTCCTTTTCCTATGATCTGATATTGAATCATATGACCAGCAAGGGACAGCCCCGTATCCACGTTTCCTTCGATGAAATGCTGTATGAACGGACCGGGAATTATGAGATCGTTTATCCGGTGAGCATCAGCGATATTGGAGAAGAGGACGCAACGCTGTCCGTTGATCCGGACACATTGAAGCTTTCCCTTTCGGGACAGCTGAAGAATTGCGAACTGCCCGGAGGATTGACCTCAAAGATCGTGAAGGGTTCCGCAAGGGGCGCTTTGGCAGATTATTATTACAATTCGGCCATGGATGAACTATTGATGAAGGGTGGGGGCGAAGAGATCTATCTGGCCAGAATATTTTTGGTGCAGGCTGCGGATATGTATATCATCGAACGGGTTCTGCCCATGCCCTTCGACCAGTATGTATATGGCAGCGTGTTGGCGGGAGCGGACAGGCGGTTTTTGGCGGAGAGGGGATATTCGGGTACAGGAGCCAGCATCGCGTCGCAGGC
>JAFUXY010000043.1 GCA_017477005.1 Lachnospiraceae bacterium
GATCCACCATCTGGTCGACCGACTGCTTGTAGATCTCCTTGCCGCAGTTCGGACAGTGCGGAATCCCGATCCTTGCATAGAGCAATCGGAAATAATCATAGATCTCCGTCACTGTGCCGACCGTGGAACGCGGATTTCGATTGGTGGATTTCTGGTCGATCGAGATAGCAGGCGGCAGCCCTTCGATCTTCTCGACATCCGGCTTCTCCATCTGCCCCAAAAACTGCCTGGCGTACGAAGACAGCGACTCCATATAACGCCGCTGCCCCTCCGCGAAAATCGTGTCAAATGCCAGTGAGCTTTTCCCGGAACCCGAAAGCCCCGTCAGCACCACAAAGCAATCCCGCGGAATATCCAGATCAATATGCTTCAAATTGTGCTCATTTGCACCACGAATCTTGATATATTTTGTATTTTCGTTTATGATGGACTTTGTTTTCATATTTGCTTTCTATTGTAGTCAAACTTCCAAAAATGCAGTACAGCCTACTATACCACGAACGCAAATCAAATGTAAAGCGCTTTAGGAGAGGAGCACCCACCATATGATGAATCGATTTTTGAAAACCTTCGTTCTCGCAGCAGGACTTTCTTTATGTATTGGCATCCAGGCAAACGCCTCTAGCTCGTCCAGTGATCCGGTCGGGGATCTCAATGACTCGGGCACCAAAATTACGCAGATCTTCAAGAACGGCAGCTCCGGATCCGGAGGAAGCAGCAGTGGAAACGACGAAGAAACCACGATCACCTACCGTATCATTCCCGGCACAGACAATCTGATCGCCCGAAACATCGTTTCCTCTGCCAAAGACCTCAAGATCCCAGCCACAGTCAAGGGGGACAATGGCATTACTTATTTTGTGACTGCGATTGGAAAAGACGCCATGACATCGAACTCGACCATCGAATCTGTGACGATCGGCGACAACGTCGAAACCATCGGCGACAATGCGTTTCGAAAGGCAAACGCTATGAAGAGCCTGAAAACCGGCGCCATGCTTCGCACCATTGGCGCCAGCGCCTTCCGGCGGAATGTCCGTCTGGACACGGTGAATTTCGGCAACAATTTAGACACCATCGGTCCCTACGCTTTTGCCGGAGACGAAAGCCTCAAATCCATTACAATCGGCAACATGGCGACCGCCATCGGAACCGGGGCATTTCAAAACTGCATCAACCTGACCTCCGCGAAACTCGGAGACAGTATTGCCGCGATTGGCGGAGACGCGTTTCGAAACGACGTGTCGCTGACCGATATCTCCATCCCGTTCAACGTCACCCGCATCGAGGCCTCCACCTTCGCCGGAGACAAGCATCTTGCGAAGATCACCCTCGGCCCCCGGCTCAACTCGATCGGACCCGGCGCCTTCCGGGGCGCAAGCATTGCCACTTTAGATATCCCTGACACGGTGTCCTTGATCCAACAGGAGGCGTTCGCCCAGTGTTACCGTCTGACGACTGTGAATTTCGGCACCAATGTCAGCGTCATCGAAATGGGCGCCTTCCGGGGCGACGACGCGCTCACCACCGTCA
>JAFUXY010000397.1 GCA_017477005.1 Lachnospiraceae bacterium
GTTGTAGGATTTGCCCCCGGCTTTGGTCTGAAGCTCTGCCGTCCGAAATGGCGGCGCATTGAACCAGATCTGATCCAGCAGGCGGGAAGACTTCTCAAATCCATCCTCCACCTTGACATCTTTGCAGAAGCTCTCCGCCAGCGCCTTCTCTTCCTCCGTCAGCTGAGCCATCTTCTCCGCCTTGCGCTCCTCGCACCATGCGCCAAATCCCTCAACGCCCCAGCCCAGGACGAAATAGTGGAATTCATCCTTGGTGCATCCCTGCATGAAATCGATGTCCTTTCCTGCTCCGTTTGCGTAAGCCTCGTAAGTATCCAGAGGCAGAAACTTTCCGTCGCGCTCTGGGCATGTGCGCATACACAGAAGCTCCGATGCCGTCATCAAAAGCTTGTCTACATCCACCTTCTGCAGATCGGCCACCGTTTCGCAGCCCAGTGCATCCATTACCTTTGTCGTGCAGGCGATAGACTGCTCCGTGGACTGGCACAGGGACGGGTTGCCGCTATGGGCGATGACGCGCCGGATATACTTGTGCGACCCCTCAACCAACGGAAGGAGGCTTACGCTTCCGCCTCCGGCGGACTGTCCGAATATGGTCACATTGTCGGGGTCACCGCCAAAGGCCGCAATATTTTCATGCACCCACTTCAACGCCTGTATCTGATCCATCAGTCCCAGGTTCGCCGCATCCGGGTAATCCCCGCCGTCCGGCAGATGGGACAGATGAAGGAAGCCGAAAACATTCATCCGGTACTCGATGGAAACCAAAATGACATCCTGATTTTCCTGGACGAAGTTGGCGCCGTCCTCTCTGGGCTCCGCCGTCGAACCGATTTCATAAGCTCCGCCGTGGATCCATACCATGACAGGCTTTTTATCCTTTCCGTCCAACGTAGACCAAACATTCAGATGCAGGCACTCTTCACTTTGCGGATAGAGGGAACCCATTTGCCCAACGCCCCCGATCTGGCGGGGAATTTTCCCGTAATAATACGCCTCGTAGACGCCGTCATCGGACACACAGTCCACCGGAGCCTTCCACCGGTACTCTCCCACCGGCTGCTTTCCCACAAAGGGAATGCCCTTGAAGGCAATGACATCCCCCTCCTTCTTTCCGACGAAGGTGCCGTTTACGCACTTCACCGCCAGCGACGGATCATAATCGCCATCGGTGATCCGTTTGTTCTCGCCGTACAGGGCCTCCATCCTCTCTGTCGCCTTGCGCAGCTCCTCGGCCGCTTCGAGCTGGTCAGCGATCTGGCTCGCCTCCGCACGCGTAATGGATATCGCAAAATCACGAAGCGATTCCTCCAAAGCAGTCTCGTCCTCTTCCTGCGCCATCAACAGAAGGGCGGTATCCCCGGCATCCTTTTTCACAAGAGCCCCGTGAGAAATCCTAAAGCCCTCATCTTCCGGCTTTTTTCGCAGCGTTGTCAATATCTGATAGGCTTCGCTGGGCACCTCGCATTTTACGATGATCACATTTTCCTTCATGCTGTAAAACTCCTTTCTTTCATGATGAAATATTATGTCCATTCGCCTCTTTGTTCGTCTCCGTTCTCCACTTCCGAAACGATATTATATTATTATCCGCAAATTCATAATCAAATACAATGGGGTTTGACAGTTCGTCAAGTCCCATCATTTTCTTTCCATCCCCATTGCCTGTTACGCCGCAATCGTTTATCATGTTTTTCAATGAAAACGGGAAGGAGAGGAGTATTGCGATGGATAATATGTTTGGGGAAAATCTGCGGAAGCTGAGAGAAGAAAAAGGACTTTCGCAGAAACAGCTCGGACAACAGGTGTTTGTCAGCCCTTCTGCCATCGCCAATTGGGAAATCGGCCGACGGCTGCCGGACGCTGTGATGATACTCCGCCTCGCCAAATGCCACGATCACGGGCTTCATCTGGCCGATGGAAGCGATTGAATATGCAAAAACAAACCGAATCGATCTGGCTATCCTGGATATCGAATTGGGAACATCCAGCGGATTTGATCTTTGCAGCGATCTGCTTAAAATCTACCCCTTTACGAACATCCTGTTTCTGACTGCTTACGCAGACTACTCCTTCGACGCCTGGAAGACCGAGGCCAGTGGCTTTATCTTGAAACCGCTTACGCATGAGGGCGTAAAGGAGTAGCTAAGAAAGCTGCGTTATCCTTTCCAAGTGGGAGCCTAGTACTGTCCAACGAACACGAAGTGTGAGTTGATGACAGCACTGGCAATCCGAAAACAGAGTAAGTCAGATATTACTTGCAGTAATAGAGGAGGTGTGGAAAAGTGAGCGACTGGAGCGATTACCTACAGGTTTCCATCATCAGCGCGGCACTGATGCTAAGCATGATCGTCATTTGGTTTGGCACCGCCATCCCCGGGATGGATCGGTGGAGCAGGCATTTTTTCCGAAGCTATTTTTTCGTTTTTATCCTATGCTGCCTCTCCTCCCTGGCCGAAATAGCCTTCTACCACTATCACGCTCCGAGTATCGCTATCTATACTATAATGATCGTGGAAAGCCTGTTCCTTTCGCTGCCCGTGCCAATGCTTACGGTTTATCTGCTTCATTATTGTGGCGAGAGCCTTTGGCACAGCAAGCTCTTGAAAGCTGTCATTGTCCTTATGATTATCTATCTTTTGGTGCTTGCAGGCGCTCAGATCATAGGGGGCTCTGGTATGTCACGCCGGACTGGCAGTATTACCGCGGGCCTTTGTATCCGCTTCTTCTATCTCTGCAAGCAGGATCCCGATCTGGCGCAGCAGGTCACGCTGGATTTCACCACCTATCTTCGCAAAAACCTCACCGCCATCGCAAGCGCCGAAACGATTCCTTTTTCTTCGGAACTGGAACACACGCACGCCTACCTTGCCGTGGAACAGGCTCTGTATAAGAACACTCTGCTTATTTGTTACGACACGCCGCATACCTTTTTCCGCGTGCCGCCGCTGACGCTGCAGCCCATCGTAGAGAATGCCGTCAAACACGGCAGGGATCCGTATATCGGACCGCTTCGTATTTCAATCCTGACAAAAAAGACGGATTTGGGCAGCGAGATCATCGTGGAAGACAGCGGCCGGGGTTTTGATCCGGCCGGATCCACAGAACCGGACCTCGCCCTTTCTAACA
>JAFUXY010000398.1 GCA_017477005.1 Lachnospiraceae bacterium
AACGGTTGGGAACGTGGATGAGGAGACGATTCAGCACTACATAGAAAATCAAGGTAATGAGGACATAGAGAACATCCGCATCGTTGAGGACTAGCTACTTGCAGTAGAACTTTTAGCCGACTTCCAGTCGGGCAATAACACGGCTTCAGCCGGAAATGCGCCTTTCAGGCGCGGGGGTGGACTTCAGTCCACTCAACCCACCGGCTTTTAGCCGGTGGTCGTTTAGTTCAAATGTAGTCTAAGTGTCGTGATAATATTCGGTCGATATTTTCGATCCTTATTTTAAGGTCGAAAATATCGACCGTCAAGGAGTTTTTTTCACAAATGTCATTTTTAGACGTATTTTCTACAAAATTAAAAACTCTGCGTGAAGTACATAATCTTTCTATTTCACAAATTGCCGAGTTTTTCAATTTCAAAAGCAAAGGATCAGTTGCTGATCTCGAATCGGGAAAAGCTGGCCCTACATTAAACACATTGGATGATATAGTCGACTTTTTCGGGGTTTCTCTTGATTGGCTAGCCGGGAAGTCGGATATAATATACCGCCCAGAGATAATATTGGGCATTGAAAAGGAAATTGCCATTCTTGGAGATGTGGGATGCGATTGGATGATCAAAGAGCGGCACTCGCACTATTTCGATGCAAGAGAGCGTCAATCAGCATTTTCGCTCCCTGTCCGTGCCAATATCATTTTCTGTCGGCAGGTACTCCGTAAGTCCGCTGAAATTCGTTCCAATGAAATAATCCCGTTCAGCAACGGTAACCTGGTGATACCTGATGCACTGTATAACAGCAAGTTTGAAACATATAAAGATAAGTTTTGGCATTGGCTTTATCCAGTTATGGAGAAACTAGACGGAAAACGCCGCGCCAATATACGCTGGAACCTTTGCTCCACCTGCCTCGATTATTTGCAAGACTATATCGTTGTGCCTGATGATGATAAGAGAAAAAGAACAACACCTGTTTTCGATGTCGAAGCAGCTTGGAAGGAATTGCAAGCCAAGAACGAAAAGGAATAGGGGGCATACACTATGCAAAGCGCACTCGCGTACAAAGAAGAATATGTTTCCGAAATCATTGACGGGCGGGAGGTTCTCATGTCTCCGCGCCCTGCGGCCAACCACAACAAAAGCATCAAGAATCTGACGATCATTTTCGGAAACTATCTGAAAGGCAAACGCTGCCAGCTTTTTATTGACGGCATGGAAGTCCACATAGACGAAAAAAATACGTTCGTTCCGGATTTGTTCATCGTCTGTGACAAAAGCAAAATCAAGAACAATGGCATATTCGGCGCGCCGGATCTCGTCGTGGAAGTGCTATCCCCATCCTCCGTCAATAGGGATCGGGGCATAAAAAAAGACACCTACGAAAAAGCAGGTGTCAAGGAAGATTGGATTGTTGATCCCGTGTCGAAGTCTATAGAGGTTTTCCACTTGCTGGAAGGCCGGTTTGTGATGGATCACACCTATATTATTTTCCCAGAATGGGAATGGGAACAGATGACAGAGACGGAACGCGCTGCGGCGCGCCTGTCCGTGAAGGTCTCGCTCTATGACGATTTGACCGTTGACTTGCGGGAAGTCTTCGACGATGTTTAAGGTTGCTTGGAAGATTTTTCCCCTGCCTATTTCCCTGCCTTTTTTATATATGCGATATGGCGTTCCATATTTGAAATTTTTAGGAATGGCGTAAAATCAAGGTTTTTGAAAGTGCTGAATGTTGATTTTGCGCGAAAAATAGTCTAAAAATCCCTGCTCGGACTATTCGTAATGAGCAGGTCGTAGGTTCAAGTCCTATAGCTAGCTCCATAGGAATAGCAAGGCTTCCGGGGATTTCCCCAGAAGCCTTTTTTCTGTCTAAAATGCGGTTTTGTCCCTTATTTGTCCCTTATTGCACTGCGAAGCGTGTCTTTCCCTTGTGTCACAAGCAGTTTGAGTTTTCACCCTTGTTTCAGCAAGCCGTCGTCCTGACCGATAATGGTATTCCTCCAACATTGACAGCAGGAGTATTTTTTACCCCCATCCAATTTAAT
>JAFUXY010000399.1 GCA_017477005.1 Lachnospiraceae bacterium
AGAATTACGGGGACACTTCTGCGTGGCTGAAGGACAACGGTGATGGCACCTATGCAGTCACAGATTTGGCTGCGTTCCTGGAGGGAACAGGGCTTGTGCGCAACAAGGACATCCCCGGATTTGACACGTTGGATCTGAGCACGGAAAACGATGCATTCGGTACGAAAGACGATACAGCGGTACATTTTTCTGCATCCGTCGCAAAGGTAATGCAGGAGCATTACGATGAATACTCTCAATTGGATGGATTCGATGCGTCAGTGGCGGACGCCTATATTGAAAATGCGTTGACCGGCGACGGAGCCAAGGGGATTGCGGAGCAGACTTATCTTGTCAATGCGACGCAGATTATGCTGGATGTGGCTGCGGGAAAACAGGAGGCAGACGTTGCGGAGTATTGGCGTACCCGAAACGGCACAGCGGATGAGCATACATCCTTCTCTGTCGCGTATGATATCTGTATGGCGGCACAGATGGCTGGCCGGGAGGCGGATTATGCGCTGGTTTGGGCGATGGATCACGGCAGCAATGAAGGCACAACGACGGGTACCTTTGTGGATTGGATTCAGGAAATTTGCGCAAAATAAAATGGAAAGGTAAAGGGGGATTTTGGTTATGAAAAAGACATTTCCGGAAGGGTTTTTGTGGGGCGGCGCGATTGCTGCAAATCAGGCGGAGGGAGCGTGGAATGTGGACGGAAAAGGCCCGTCTACAGCGGATGTTACCCCGTTTAAGGATCCGAAGGATTTGGAACAGCTCAAGGATATTCATGGTCTTTCGGATGTGACGGATGAGATGATTGAAAAGGCGTTGGGCAGCGACGATGAAAACGCCTATCCGAGACGGCATGGAATTGATTTTTATCATCGCTACAAAGAGGACATCGCCCTCTTTGCGGAAATGGGATTCAAGGTATTTCGTTTTTCCATTGCATGGAGCCGGATTTTTCCGAAAGGGAATGAAGAGAAACCGAATGAGGCAGGGCTTGCTTTTTACAACGATGTGATCGATGAGTGTCTGAAATACCAGATAGAACCGCTCATTACCTTGTCCCATTATGAGCCGCCTCTGTATCTTTGCACGGAGTATAATGGGTGGTCGGATCGCCGCGTGATCGACTGGTTTGTGCGGTATGTGAAGAGCGTGGTGGAGGCCTACAAAGGAAAGGTGAAATATTATCTGACGTTCAATGAGGTGGACAGCATTCTCAGGCATCCTTTTATGACGGGCGGTTTGATCGAGTCCCGTTTTTCGCCGGACGAGTTTGAAGAGGTCGAATACCAGGCGATGCATTACCAATTTGTCGCCAGCGCCAAAGCGGTGGGGGTGATTCATACCTGTGATCCGGCGGCGAAGGTGGGATGTATGCTGACAAAGGTGACGTATTATCCCTATAGCTGCAAACCTGAGGACGTGCTGCTTGCACAACAGAGGATGCGGGCAGTTTATGCGTTTTCGGACGTGCAGGTCCGCGGAGAATACCCTGCCTTTTTGACTTCGATGTACCGCAACAAAGGGTTCCATTTGGATATGACGGATGACGATCTGGCAATATTGAAGAGCAATCCGGTGGACTTTGTTTCGTTTTCGTATTATCAGTCAACCTGCATTGCAGCCGATGAAAGCGGGCTGGATACTACGGCCGGGAATACGATTATCGGGGTCAAAAATCCGCATATTCCCACGAGCGATTGGGGCTGGCAGATTGACCCGATCGGACTGCGAGTTTCGATGGTGGATCTGTATGATCGTTATGGGAAGCCCTTGTTCATTGTCGAAAACGGTCTGGGTGCTGTGGACAAAATCGAGGAGGACGGCACGATCCAGGATGATTACCGCATTGATTACCTGAAAGCGCATATGAAGGAAATGTACAAGGGAATTGTCGAGGACGGCGTGGAACTGATGGGCTACACCTCATGGGGACCGATTGATCTGTTGTCGAATTCGTCCAATCAAATGTCCAAGCGTTATGGGTATATTTATGTGGATTTGGATGATTATGGAAATGGAAGCTACGAAAGAAGGAAGAAAAAATCCTTTGATTGGTACAAGGAAGTGATCGCGACGAATGGGGCTTCGTTGTTTGAGGAGTAGGTGGGAGGATAGAAAAACGCTTGTATAGGGTGTAGCGTGAAAACAGTAGTAATTGGAAAACTTTTTATGATAAAGAAGGTGAATAGTATGTCAGCTTTACAAAAAAAGGTTCTTCAGAAAGTAAGCAATTTGTCAGAGGATAATTTGCAGTTTTTATTAGAAATGATAGAGAGATATATGAAATCGGAAAAAGCGGAAAATGATACTATTGTTCAGAAACGGATAGGAATTGCAAAAGGTCAGGATTTGTATGATGATGACTATGATTTGGATGAATTAAATCCGGAGATTGCAGAAATGTTTTGGGGAACAGAATGAAATTATTATTAGATACACATATTATTCTTTGGACATTAAATGATAATCCTAAACTGCCAAAGAGAGCTAAAGAAATGATATTAGAGACTCTGTTTTTTCACAGCCAACACCAAAAACACAATGATCCCTTTGACCGAATTATGATTGCACAGGCAAAGGCAGAAGGTTTGATGTTTGTAACGCATGATTCAAAAATACCACTGTACTGTGAAACTTGTGTGATAGAAGTATAAAGAATGTCTTATATTGTTGTTGGAGTTGTGAGGTATTTTTGTTGAAGAGGAAGAAGTTATGGCGCTGTGGGCGATTGGTGATTTTCATTTATCCTTTGGCGTAGACAAACCAATGGATCGTTTTGGGAGAGTCTGGAAAAACCACGAAAAAAAGATCAAGAAGAACTTCAAGAAATATGTCTGGGAAAATGATGTGACGGTCATCACCGGAGATCATTCATGGGGGCATAATCTCGCTGAATGTGCGCTGGATCTTAGATTTATAGAAGCGCTTCCTGGACGAAAGATCCTTTTGCGGGGCAATCATGACATGTTTTGGGACGCAAAGAAAACAGCAAAGCTCAACGAGCAGTTTGCTGGACGTTTAGAATTTTTGCAGAATAATTTTTTTGCATACAAGGATTATGCATTGGTCGGGACAAAGGGGTATTGCTACGAGGGAAAGGATAGCTACGAGCATTTCTTGAAAATCCGCGATAGGGAGATGAAACGGCTGCAGCTATCCTTTGACGCGGCCACGGCAGCGGGGTATTCGAAATTTATTCTTTTTTTGCATTATCCGCCAACGAGTATCGGAGAGCAATCGTCACCATTTACGGAAATTGCTGAGTGGTATGGCGTAGAGCAAGTGGTCTATTCTCATTGCCACGGTCGGGACCGCTTCGACGACAGCTTCAAGGGAGAGGTGAATGGCATTATGTACCGTTTGGTATCGGCGGATTACACCAATTTCAAACCTGTGGCGCTGACATCGGAGACGTGGGAGGATATCTGAGAAGTCAGCCGGAAATGAAATCTTCAATCTGAGCGTATATCGTATCCATCAAAAATCTGAGCTAATGAGAGGCAGGAGGATGATATGGGAGTTTACTTGAATCCTGGAAGTGCCGCCTATGAAGAGGCTATCAATTCGGAAATATTTATAGATAAAACGGAAATGATCCGTTATCTGAATTCTATTGTTAAAACGAAGCAAAAATATGTCAGTGTATCCCGACCTCGCAGGTTTGGAAAGACCATGGCTGCGGATATGATTTGTGCGTATTATGATCACAAATCAAATAGCAGGGAGCTATTCGAAAAGCTAAATATAGCAAGAAATATAATTGAAAATGAAAAATGTCCTTGGGACATCAATCTGGGAAAATTTGACGTTATCCGTATTATTATGACGCGGTTTATAAAGAAAAAAGTTCCTGTCCAGGATGCGCTTGAACGCATGCAGCGCCTTGTGATCAGAGATATAAAGAAAAACTATCCGGATATAAATCTCTATGATGATGGAGATTTGATACAGACAATAGAGGATGTCTATTCAGAGGTTGAAAGGTCGTTGGTGATTGTTATTGATAAATGGGATGCTGTATTTCGAGTTTGTCCGGACAATGTAGAAGGCCAGACTGATTATCTTGATTTTCTCAGGGATATGATGAAAGACAATACGAACATTGCTTTGGCGTATATGACAGGAATACTTCCTATCAAAAAGTACGGGGAGCATTCTGCGTTGAATATGTTTACAGAATATTCCATGATGGCGCCACATCAAATGGCTGCTTATACAGGTTTTACAATTGAAGAAGTAGAGCGTCTTGCGGATGAGTATGGCATGGATTACGAAGAAGTGTCAAATTGGTACAATGGATATCGTGTTTCTGATTGGATTCCGCCCGAAAAAAGAGCGAGATATAGAAAAGTAGGATATGAGAAGCACAAGATAGCAATCTATAGTCCGTTGTCCGTCGTAGAAGCTATGACGACTGGAGTAATAAAGGATTACTGGAACAAGACAGAAACATATGAGGCTCTGGCGGAGTATATACGAAAAGATTTTGATGGACTAAAGGATGCAGTAGCACTTTTGATGGATGGTGGGCGATTGGGGATTGATACGTCAACCTATCAGAATGATATGACAACATTTGCAGGAAGAGATGATGTTCTGTCACTCCTTGTACATTTGGGATATTTGGGATATGACGATGAGAATTCTGAAGTTTTTATTCCTAATAAGGAAGTTTTGGATGAGTTCAAATCGTCTACCAAAGGACAGGAATGGTCGGGTACATTCAGAGCCTTCGAGTTGTCTTTAGAACTTTTGCAGGCGACCTGGGACAAAGATGAAGAAAAAGTTGCTGAGTTGGTTGAGGATGCTCACAATCAGGCAGGCAACAAATTATATAATGATGAGGCGGCGTTAAGCTTCGGGATACAGTTAGCGTACTATGCTGCAAAGAAATATTATACGACAGTGCTTGAGCTGGATACGGGAAAGGGATATGCGGACATTGCGTATCTTCCAGCACCAAAATATTCCGAAAAACCTGCGCTTTTGATTGAATTAAAATATGGCAAGAGTTCGGTAATGGCACTGGATCAGATTCGAAGGCAGAAGTATTTGGATCGGTTCGAACATTATAAGGGAAATACTCTTTTGATCGGAATAAATTATGACAAGGAAAAGCCAAACCACAATCCATTGTTTAAGCATCATAGTTGTCGTATAGAGAGTGCGTGAGAAAGTGAAGATGATAACGTGCTATCTGTTGAAAATGTTTCAATAATCAAATATAATATAAAAGGTTATCATAAAGATTTAATTGTCTGCGAAAAATGAACCTAAAAAAGAGGGTCAAAAGAAGGCATAAGGGAGGGAGCGACATGTTGGGGAAAGCGAAGAAATGGTTAGCGTTGGGATTGGCTGCGGTCACGATGTTTGGGTCTGTGTGTAGGACAGAGGATCTAAAGACAGTGTTTGCGGCGGAAATGGATGGAAGTAGCGTGGAAGAGGGGAGCGTCGCTGTGGATGGAGACGCTTCTGGAGTGAACGATGCCGAATTTGATACCGAAGAGGTGCCAAGTGATTTAGATGTCGAGGGGGATGAGTCTGAATCAGAGAATGCAGATATGAAAGAATGGAATTCGTTGGAAGAAGGAGCAGAAGCGACGAATTTTGTAGATGATGCCACAGAACAAGACCCATTTTCTGCCAATGAAAACGATTTGTCGGACGGAAAGAGTGAAGAATACAACAATTCACAATCTGAAAATATAGGAGATAATGGGAAAGAAGCCTCTGACGATGAAGATTCCGACATGGATGAGGCAGATATACTAATCAAAGAGGATGCCTTCGACAAAGAGGAGAATTTGCTGCTGGAAGAGGGAGCGATTCAAGAGGCAAGCGAAGGGAATGAGATTTCTGAAACAAGTGATAGCTTGGATGTGGATTTGGAATCCATCAAAAATCTTACTGAGGCGGGGAATTTCAACCTATATACTTATAGGGCAGATTTGTATTCGGGAAACATTGAGTTGGGATATGACAATCCTTGCCAAAAACTGGTGGGATATATTCTGGATGCGGAGCATTCCGCAAATCCTGCTGTAGAAATTGTAAAGGTAGGAAGAGACAATGACAAGAAATTCTCTCTATCTGAATCCGTTGAGGCTTGGAAAAAAGCACATTATGTGACAGATTTGGGTAAAATTACAGAAGGAAAAATTGATGAGATAGGATACTATGAGGGGATTATTCTCGGTATATTTTCATCAGAGTTCAAAGCCGATAATGTGGGGCTAGATATTGAGAAACAATCTATAGGGGAATCCAATCGGATTATATCAAAGGTGAAGACGTTCGTATCCGGATGGGATGATGCAGATAAAAAGGTTTTGGATAAGGGAACGAAATTATCAGAGCTTACTTCAGATCAGAAGGCAAAGTTGAAAGATTGTATAAAAAATGACTTTGAAACGGCGCATCCCAAACTTTCAAAATCGGCTGACTTTGTCGATGACTTGAATACGATCGTGGAGTCTTTTGACACTCTGTATAGCGCATTAGAACAGATGGCGAATTATGTCAGCGTTTGTGAGATGGGAGAGAGCAAGAAAGCAATGCTGCAGAAAATGTGTGAAAAATGTCCGTATGGGTCGATGAAGACAGCGTTGAAGGATATTGTAAAGTGTTTTGACAGCTATTCCGACGGGGCAAGAAGTTCCATGATGGCGAGTATCAGAGATGTTTCTGTGAATACTTGCGGTGAGCTATTGGATTGTAGCTATGAGGCACTTGTAAATTCAAATCCCTATAGCAAGGCTTTTATGGTGGGAGCAAAAATCGGGACTTTTTTGGGGGATACGGTGAATGAATCGTTGTTTAACACAAAGGATATAGCAGAACAGTATATCAAAATGGAGTGCCTGATTGAATTTGAAAATTTGGCAAGAGAGGCAGCGAAAGATTTGGAGCAGACATATCGAAATGCTCCTACTACAGCCAATGCAGAAAACTATTTTGAGTCCATAGATACTCTGCTTTCTACCGCTATATTAGGCTGTGAGTATGCGAAGAAATTTGCAGATTCTGTGTGCAAGGATTCCACTGTGGGAGCTATTGAAATGTGGATGAGTGCCGCAAAGAGATCAAGCTACGAGCAATTTATTCAAGCAGCAGATGAGCTAAAAATGCGGAGTGAAAACCGCAGAGAGGATCTTTTACAAAACTTCTTGGCTATTCTGGAAGTGGAATATCCGGAAATTTTCAAAATACTGATTGGTGAGCAGGATGTAGTTCATATCAAAGAAATATATTTCAAGTACGACAAAATAACCGTTGATTTAAGCTGGCAATTTTATCCTTTTATTGAGCGTCCAATCATCAGTCCGCATAACGCATCGAACAAGAATGTTCAGTATACATGCTCTGATGAGGATGTATTGACACTCAAAGAGAGCGGCCAAATAGTTCCCAAGAAAGTTGGAACTGCTATTGTGACGGCAAAGTCAGAGGACGGAGGATTCATCGATAGTATTGAAGTGGAGGTGTATGATTCTGGGTCGGGAAAGGAAGACCAAGGAGGAGAAGGTGGTGATAGTGGAAGTGGTCAGGGGAAAACAGCAAGCAACTGGGATAATTTCTGGGTTTTGCGTGATCAATCAGATTATACAGTTAAAATATGGAAATATCGTAGAAAAGACAATGAGACAGATGTGGTGATTCCGAGTACATTTATTTCGTCTTCTAATGAAGTCTATAAAGTAACGAGCATAGCAGGTGGGGCTTTCCATGGGTGTAGCAGCATTGTAAGTGTGAAGATACCAGATAGTGTAACGAGCATTGAAGAGGGTGCATTTTACCAATGTTGGAATCTTGTGAGCTTGGAGATACCAAACAGTGTGACAAGCATAGGATCCGGTGCGTTTGGATATTGTACCAGTCTTGTGGACGTGGAGATACCAAACAGCGTGACAAGCATTGGGTCAAGTGCTTTTAGTAACTGTACAAGCCTTAAAAATATAAAATTATCAAATAGAACAACAAGTATTGAACACAGTACTTTTTTTGCTTGTAAGAGTCTGGTCAGCATAGAAATTACGAATAGTGTGAAGACTATAGGAGATTGTGCATTTCAGGCTTGCGATAGTCTTAAAAACATTGAGATACCAGATAATGTGGTAGATATTGGAAAATACACATTTGCCGACTGCATTAATCTTGTGAATGCAAGGATATCGAACAATGTTGCAAGTATAGGGCAAGATGTATTTTTAAGATGTAACAAATTGGAGAGGGTGGAATCATTTGGAAATCCGAAAAATACTGAGATATCATTAGGTGTAGCCGGTCTGGGAGACAGAGCTCTTAGCGGTTGCAGCAGTCTTTTGAGCGTTGAAATACCAAGCAATGTGACATGCATAGGGGCAGATGCGTTTTCAGGTTGTTCCAGTCTGACGAGTGTAAAAATGTCAAGCAATGTTGTGAGCATAGGAAGGAGTGCATTTGGAGGATGCAGTAATTTGAAAAGTGTGGAAACCTTTGGAGACACAAAAAACATAGAGATTCCGTCGGATGCGATCGGTTTGGGAAATAGTGCTTTCACTAATTGTAGCAGTCTTGTCAGCATAAAAATACCAAACCTTGTGACGAGCATCGGGAGTAGTGCATTTTCTGGTTGTAGCAGCTTGACCAGCTTAGAGATACCAAACAATGTGACGAATATCGGGGTTTTTGCGTTTTACAAATGCAGCAATCTGGAGAGTATAGTGCTGCCGAGAGGGATTACAAATATTGATTCTGCTACATTTTCTGCCTGCAGTAATCTTTCTAGCATCAAGATACCAGAGAGTGTGACTTCCATTAATTCGAATGCTTTTGAGGGCTGTCACAATTTGTCAATTTACTATGAGGGATCCAAAGAACAGTGGGATAGTATTGTAATTGATGCAAAAGCAATTGAATCTACTGCGAAAATCTATTTTGACAAAGCCGATTCGGCTGAATCTGAGGGTACAAGGATACCTTTGTCGGAAGCTACTATAGAGCTATCCTATCCTACTTGTGTATTTGATGGCACAGAACACAGACCAAATGTCACAATAAAGATGATGGATAGTGTTCTGAATCCGTCCGATTATGATATAACGTATTCAAGTAATATCAATGCCGGTATAGCCTTGGTTTCGATTTCTGGAAAAGGAAATTATACAGGGTCGGTGAAGAAAGCATTTATTATAAAACCGGTTGAACTGATCAATACATCTATTTCAAAGATTGATGACCAGACCTATGAAAATGCACTAGTGTCACCGGAGCCGATCTTGACCGCAAATGGCATGACATTGGTGTTGAATAAAGATTACACTTTATCTTACCAAAACAATAATGCTGTTGGGACAGCGACGGTGATTGCAACTGGAAAAGGGAATTATACAGGTACTACGAAAACGACTTTCAAGATTGTTTCAAAGGAGACGGGTTCGACTGGAAAGAGTACAACCAGTAAGACAATCCAGCAAAAAATCACAAAGGCTGTTTCGAAAGCAAAGACCATAGTATCTGGGCAGAGTACTACAATCTCGGTGTCTGGTAGCAATCTGAAGGGTGAGAAGGTATTTTCTTCCGGAAATAAGAAGGTTGCTACCGTGAGTGCTTCCGGCAAGATTACAGCGAAAGCGTCTGGCACGGCAACGATTTCGGTGTATGTCAAAGCAAAGGGAAATTATGCCAAATCAAATACAGCCTCCTTCAAAATTACGGTGAAAAAGCCCGCAAAACCGACCTTGTCCAGTGTCAAAGGCAGCAAAGGAAGCAAAGGAAGCATTACTGCAAAATGGAAGAAGACGACTTGTAGTGGTTATGTGGTGGAATATGCCACGGACAAGAATTTCAAGAAAAATCGAAAGACTTTGACTGTCAAGGGTGGCACGAAAACCAATACGACAATCAAGAGTCTGAAGAAGAATCAGACGTATTTTGTGCGTGTCTATGCTTATGGAAGCAGTACAAGCGTCAAGTCAGCTGCAAGCACCGCAAAGAGTGTGAAATGCAAATAAAAACAACAAGAAGACACCCG
>JAFUXY010000400.1 GCA_017477005.1 Lachnospiraceae bacterium
AGCCATTCACCTTGGCTGCGCCGTTTATAATGTTGGTCTTTCTTCCGGAGGGAGAGCCGCCGTATTCCGTCGTGTAGGTACCCAGCGCGTCGTGGATCTTTGCGAAATCCTCTTCCTTTCCCTGGGGTTCGATTTCGTCCAAGGCCAGATCGATCTTGCAATCCGAGCCATCCCAGCTCTCTTCAAAATACTCGCGCACCGCCTCGACTGAGTTGTCCACATTGACCTTGGACCCGCTTTCGCCTTTGACGAAGACAAATTCGCCATCCTTGCGGACAATCGAGTTGTTGATCTGCTCTTTGGAAAGCTCCTCTTCGTGCGACTTCAAAAACCGCTCCACCGCATAGGAGGCCGGTGAAAAGGACAGCGCAAAATCCTCCCCCTCTCCACTGTCCATCCGCTTGGATTCCTTGAATCGCTCGATCAGATTGCCGCTTTGGGCATAGCCGATCGCCTTTTGAATGATCTCGTCCTCATCCGACGAAAGCTGCAGGTCGTCCGCCGTCGCATGCAGGCTGCTGTCCCCCGCCGACAGCTCGAAATCGGAGGCCAGTTTCTCATCGACCTTCTTCTGCAGCGCCTGCTTCGCCTGCGTCTCGGTCATCCCGGATACATCGACTCCTTCTATTGAAATATGCTCGGCAATCACGCCGCTTTTCTCTTCCGCTTCGCTGTCCTCTGCTGTGCTGTCCTCCTGTGCAGCCGCCACCTGCGCCGCCTGTTCCTTCGTCTGGCCTGCATTCAGAGCCAGACGCGAGCCACAGAACACTACCAAAACCGCTCCACAGACCGTAATGAACGTACTCTTTTTCATCTCAAACTCCATAAAAACAAATGCACTAGGCCATCCTTGTGCCAGAATCCCCTTCTTTCCTGATCCCCGGCACAACATTTAGTCGGAACATTTGTTTTGTCGACAAGATATAGTAATTACATTTCTACGTCTTGCCATTATGATATACAAATCCTCTTTTGTCAAGACGATTGAAAAAAATGGTCATTCATGTTATAGTAAACAAATTAAAAATCAGCACAATTAAATGACCATGCACATAAATTCAATTATGTTTTGAATACAACTTTTCGAAAGGCAGGTGCTTTTGCTATGAAACTGATCGCGGCCGTCGACCGGCATTGGGGGATCGGCAAAAACGGAAAGCTTCTGGTTCAGATTCCGGAGGATATGAAATACTTCCGGGCGCAGACGATGGGCTCCGCGATCGTGATGGGGCGAAAGACCCTCGAGAGCTTTCCCGGGGGGCGGCCGCTGTCCGGCCGGACAAACATCGTGCTTTCGACCAATCCTGCTTATACCGTCAAGGACGCATGGACAGTACATTCTCTTGAAGAACTCGAGGCGGTTTTGGCCAGATTCGACTCCGACAATGTCTATATTATAGGAGGGGAGACGGTTTATCGGCAGTTGTATGGGAAGTGCGACCTGGCTTATATTACCAAGATTGATTACGCCTACGACGCCGACGCGTTTTTCCCGGATTTGGACGCGGATCCCGATTGGGAGTTTGTCGGAGAGAGCGACGAAGAAACCTATTTTGACCTGACTTATACATTTTGTACCTATCGCAAGGCACCGAAAAAGGAGGCAACCTGATGGATATCACCGGAAAAAAGCTGTTTGTCAAAGCGCTGGTCGAGGAAGGCGTGGACACGATCTTCGCCTATCCGGGCGGATACGTGACGGATATCCTAGACGAATTATACAAGGCGGACTCCATCCGCATCGTTCTGCCCCGACACGAACAGGCTCTCGTACACGAAGCCGAGGGCTATGCGCGGGCGACCGGGAAGCCCGGGGTCTGCCTTGTGACAAGCGGGCCTGGCGCCACGAATACGATTACCGCTATCACAGACGCACACTACGACTCCATCCCGCTGGTGGTCTTCACCGGGCAGGTGCCGCAATCGTTGATCGGAAACGACGCTTTTCAGGAAGTAGATATTGTCGGAATGACCCGCAGCGTCGTCAAATACGGCGTGACCGTGCGGGATCGCAAAAAGCTCGGGACGATCCTGAAAATGGCGTTTTATATCGCCACCTCGGGAAAGCCCGGCCCCGTGCTCATCGATCTTCCAAAAGACATCCAATTGAAAAGCGGCCCGGCGGAATATCCACAGGAGGTGCATATCCGCGGCTACAAGCCCAATGAATCGGTGCATATCGGGCAGCTCAAACGCGCCTACAAATTATTACGATCGGCGAAAAAACCCA
>JAFUXY010000401.1 GCA_017477005.1 Lachnospiraceae bacterium
ATCAATGATTCGCTGGCGGACAAGCCCAAGCTGATCCGGGAAAGTTATCGTTATTTGCAGGACGTGCCGGTGTGCGTGGATCTGCTGCAGCATCGGATCATCGGTGTGATCGGAGGCAGAGGCCGCCGGGGTTCTTATGAAATTTTGAAGACATTGGTGGCGCAGATCGCAGGGAACAACTGCTATACCGATGTCAAGATGGCTTTTATCTACGATGAGACACGGGCGGCCGCTGGAAATCCTGTCTGGGAATTTGCGAAATGGCTGCCGCATGTCTGGTCAGAGGACAAGAAGACCCGTTTTGTAGCGGCGAACCGTTCGGACGCAAGCGATGTATTCTATGAGATCGCATCCGTACTGCGTATGCGTGCGGAGGATATGGAGCAGAACCGAGCAAGGGAGAAGGAAATTCCGAAACCGTATTACCTTTTGTTTTTGGACGATTCCTCGATGCTCGAAGGCGAGCTGATTGCCAAATACGTCTATGATACGACGAAGGACTATGGGATTTCCACCGTCGTCATGGTGGAGTCCTACGAAGATCTGCCCAACGCCTGCGGCTATATTATTGAAAATACCAGCCAGTTCCGCGGGATTTATCCGGTCAACGATAGCGGCGAGGGCAGGGTAGAAGTGGCCTTTGATACGGTTTCATCGGATAGTTTGGAGGTATTCGCCCGTCGCCTGGCTTCGATCGAAGTAAAAGAAGAAGAAATCGGCGGCGAAATTCCGAATGTGCTGACCTTTTTCGATATGTATGGTGTCAACCATCCGCAGGAGCTCGAAGTGCTTGAGCGTTGGAAGAAGAACCGTACCTACGACAGCATGAAGGCGATGGTCGGGCAGAAATCCGGAGGCGCGGATTGTTACCTCGACATCCATGAAAAATACCACGGACCGCATGGTCTTGTCGCTGGAACGACAGGTTCCGGAAAGAGCGAGACCCTGCAGACCTATATGCTTTCGCTGGCGATGAACTACAGCCCAGACGATATCGGTTTCTTCGTAATCGACTACAAGGGTGGCGGTATGGCCAATCTCTTCGAGGGTCTGCCCCACATGATCGGTCAGATTTCCAACCTTTCGGGCAACCAGGTACACCGCGCCATGGTGTCGATCAAGAGCGAGAACCTGCGTCGTCAGAGGATTTTCAACGAACACGGCGTCAACAACATCAATCTCTACACCAGATTGTACAAAAATAATGAAGCGTCGATCCCGGTGCCGCATATGTTCATTATCATCGATGAGTTTGCGGAGTTGAAACGGGAAGAGCCGGATTTTATGCGGGAATTGATCAGCGTAGCGCAGGTCGGACGAAGCCTTGGCGTGCATCTGATTTTGGCAACGCAGAAGCCGAGCGGCACGGTCGATGACAATATCTGGAGCAATTCCAAATTCCGTCTCTGCCTGCGCGTACAGGACAGGCAGGATTCGGTGGATATGCTGCACCGGCCGGACGCGGCTTATATCACCCAGGCTGGACGCTGTTTTTTGCAGGTAGGAAACGACGAATTGTTTGAGCTGTTCCAGTCCGCATGGAGCGGGGCGGCCTACGATGAGGATGCCGGAAATGTCCAGACCAATATCGCCCAAATGCTGACGCTCAATGGGCGCGCGGCGTTGCTGGGTTCGCATGCCCAGCTTGTGCAAAAAGAACGTTCGAAGAGCCGTTGGATCGAGTCGCTGATCATCGGCATCGACGCAGCGGCGGGGCAGATCGGCTGCCGGGTGTCCGATGGCGCGGCCAACAAGCTCTTGGGACAGAAGATGGCCGGGTTTGTCTTCGACAAGCTCGAGCAGGAGGGCATCGAGTATCCTCCCTCGGATTACAATGTCCACCGTGTATTGGATCTGATCACCGTGTACGGGACGCTGCTCGAACGGGAGCCGCGGTTGGTCAACGCAAAAAACAAGGTCGATATTATCATCAAATACGCCGAAAGCGAGCGACGCAAGCTGCCTGAGCGGAAAGAAAAAACACAGCTTGATGCGGTCGTGGAGCATCTGGCCGTGTTGGCCAGGGACAATGGCTATGTCCACAATCTCCAACTGTGGCTGCCGGTTCTGCCGACCGAGATGTACCTGAGCGATCTCGAAGAATACGATACTCATGCCTTCGACGGGGAACGCTGGCCGGATACGATGGAGCAGTACAGCCTCGAAACGATGGTTGGTCTGTTGGACGATCCGGAGAACCAGTCGCAGGTGCCGTTGACCGTCGATCTTGCGGCCGATGGAAACCATGCGATCATCGGCACAGTGGTCAGCGGAAAGAGCACCTTCCTGTTGACCTATCTGTATTCCCTGATGCACCGCTATACACCGGAGCAGATTAATATTTATATTGCGGATTACAGTAGCAAGATGCTCGGCGCGTTGTCCGGAGCGCCTCATGTCGGCGGCATTATGTTCGAAGAGGATGAAGAAAAGGTCGCGAAATTCATGACGATGCTGGGGCGGATGCTGGAAGAACGCAAGAAGCTGTTTTCAGGCGGGAGCTACAGCCAGTATATCCAGGCCAACGGTATGACGCTGCCGTCTGCGATCATAGTGATCGATAATATGGCTTCCTTCCGTGCGAAGACAGACGGTATCTACGATGATTTCCTGATCAATATTTTGAAGGAGGGCGTGAACTACGGGATCTATGTCGTTGCGACGGCAGCGGGCTTCAATATGAATGAGATCCCGGGGAGGATGTCGGACAATTTCCGCACCGTAATCTGCCTCGAGATGAACGAAAAATATGCCTATACGGACGTACTTCGTACCCTGCATATCAGCGTATTGCCTGAAGAAAATGTCAAAGGTCGCGGTATCCTCAAGCTCGGAGAAGCTATTCTTGAGTTTCAGACAGCGCTGCCGCTTCCGGCAGAGGATGATTACAAGCGCGCTGCGGCGATCGAAGAGAGGCTTTCTGTCATGCAGCAAGCCTGGAGAGGAAAGAAGGCCAGGCGGATTCCGGAGATTCCGGAGGAACCGGTATGGAGCGAATACAAAGAGCTCGACGACGTGGCCGAGAAGGTCGAAGAAGGAAAGACCCTGCCGTTTGGTTATGATAGAAAAGACGCTTCGATCTACGGAATCGACCTCACCGACAACTATTGCTACATGGTATCCGGAAAAGCCAGA
Organism: Lachnospiraceae bacterium; assembly: GCA_017477005.1. Lineage (GTDB taxonomy): Bacteria > Bacillota > Clostridia > Lachnospirales > Lachnospiraceae > RGIG4930. Next base: position 3,136 of record JAFUXY010000401.1, read on the forward strand.
ACCGGGAAGAGCAATCTGCTTCGCGTCATGATTCATTCGGCGGCTTTGTGCGGGGCGCAGATCGCCGTCGTGGACTTTGGCGGCGATCTGGAATACGCCGCCAAATCGGCGCAGGCAAATTATATTGGGTCGATCGGCGCGCTGCAAACGTATTTTGAGGGGTTGGTGCCCGTTTTCCGGGAGCGGAGCCAGACAAAGAAGCAATACTCCGCCTAGGGACTTTCATCCGAAGAAATTTTCGAAAAGATGAAGGTATTCCCGAAAATCTTCATATTCATCTGGGATCTGCCGGAGTTTGTGCTTCAAACAGATATGCCTGGGATGGATGAAAACGGCGAGGAGCTTCCGTCTATGAGTCCGTTTTTGGCGAATCTCTGGGACAAGGGTGCATTCAACAATGTCTTCTGGATTGCGGCGATCAATAGCGATGACCGCAGCAAGGTCTTGGGATTTGAGACCTTTGAGTTGTTTACCCGGGCTGGCAGAGGTATTCACCTCGGCGGCAAGGTGGGCGAACAGCAGCTCATGACCTTTGAGCATATTCCTTATGGGGAGATGGGCAAGGGTATGAAGCCGGGCATCGGACTTTTGCCTACACACGATGAAGATGACACGACAGAGGTGGTGCTGCCCCTATACAAGACGGAGTGACACTTGATGGATATAGATGCATAGCTTGCTCTGGGGCTTCCCCAGTACAAGACGGAGTGATGTATGGTATCTGTGGTTTCTTTGAATGAGAAGACAGAAGAAAACAATCGGCTGAAGTGCACGCTGCGGGATCTGGCGGCGAAGCTGACTGATGAATACTGGGAGCTGAATTTTTTTGAAACAACGGGTGCTTTTTGTGAGTTTGTAAAAGCTCATCCGTTGATTGATTTCAGTTGTGTGGATTTTTCCACGCAGGACGCGCCCGGCGCGCTGATGTCGTTTCGCAGGCAATACAATGAAGCGTTGCTCTTGCTGATTGCTGAAACTGGGGTGCCGCCGACGCGGTATCTGCGGCCGGGAATTCGCGCGGACTCGTTGCTGCTGCGGCCTTTTTCGGACGAAGAAGCGAAAGAATCCCTGACGGATCTGTTGGATGTGTATTTGGATCAGGGCAAGGACGACGATGCGGAAAACATCTTTTTGATCGAAGACAAAGACAATACATGGCGGATTCCTTATGCGGATATTTTTTATTTTGAGACGAAAGAGAAAAAGGTCTTTGCCCGTACCAAAAACGATGAATACGGATTCTATGACACGTTGGATCATTTACAAAGCCGCTTGCCGGAGGATTTCGTACGCTGCCATCGGAGCTTCATTATCAATGCAAACAAGTTGATCGGCGTGTATTTATCCAACAATTATGTGGAGCTGGCGGATGGCTTCGAGATCCCGTTGTCCCGCAGCTACAAGGCGCGCATTCGGGAGTATCGATGAAAAAATACGGATAACCCTGCCGGTGATTGTGCGGATTGAATGGTAATTATGAATCATTACATTGGACTAAATCGAAATGAATTTTTCACGCTGGCGCTTTCTTGCGGCATCGAAGCGTTGACCGGCTTTGAGAGGGAGGACAACGGAGAGCTGCGGCAGGAGGATTATGACAGGGCGATTTTCTCCTTGTATCAGCGTGGCTTTCTTTTGCCAGACGGGGACGAGGAAGGCTTTCGCCTGAGCCCGGAAATCAAACAACTGTTTGCGATTTTGAAGAACAGCCGCCATATGCTCTCGGTCGAGTGCAAACGCGAGGAAACAGCCCAGTACGCCTTGTATCTTTTTGAAAAAGAGTTAGCGGTAATGACTCCGGGCGGCCGAAAAAACGAATATGTGAAGCTGCAAAGTCTGCCAGTTAAAAAGCTCTGGTATTTTGTGGAGGACAGTGGCGTGCTGCTTCCAGAGTCACTTTCCGAAGCGGCGTCGAAGTACCAGGAGCTTTCTCTGGTAGAAGGAGAGGCAGCGGGTTTTTTGGAAACCCATCAAAATGACACAGATTCTATTATAAAAGCTTTTTTTGAAATACAGGAAACGATGACAAAATTTTTGTCGGTGAATAGCGCAAGCGGTCTGGCCGAACAAGGATTGTTTTTGTTGGAGCAACCGCTGCAGGACAAGGTGGTGATTACCGCCAAAGAAGGAACTGAGATTGAGCCGTATGCCCCGCAAGTGGTGCGGCAATGGCTCGACAAGTGGGTGGAGGAGGACGCATGGTACTTGTAGATATATTTGTCCCGAGTGTGAATCAGAGTTATGATTTCCAACTCAATGAGACCATTCCGGTGGGTACGGTCATTGAGGAAATCGCGGAAATGGTCGGACAAAAGGAGCATTGTGAGATCGTTGGAAATGTAGGGGAGCTGGTTTTGTGCGATATGAGTACATCGGCGGTCTTGAACAACGACCGATCCCTGCAGGACGAGGGAGTTTTCACCGGAAAACGGCTGATTTTGGTATGAAACAGGTCGTTCGTCAGAAAAACAGGTTATTCGTCAGAAAATGCACACAAACCGTTTTTTTGTGATAATCTATGAAGCGTAAGGCAAAGACAAGAGGCAAGGACACGGAGAATAGAAATGACTGAGATAGATTTGAGACAAATTTCCGTGGATTGCGGACGACTCGAAGAGCTTTTGACCAAGCAGGTTCGGATGATGGAAGAGCTCGAAGTGATAAGACACAAGCTGAACAATCTGTCCGGAATGGACAACGCCAAGGCGATGCTCCGAGAGGAGATGCGGCAGATGGAAAGCCAGCGGCGGTCGTTGGTTGATCTGACCCAGGGACTCTCGAAAATCGGAGAGGCCTGGCAGCGGACGGAGGAGACGGTGGTGAATCACGCGGAAGGATCTTCCTTTCGCGCGGCGAGGAGCGGGATGGCGGTCCATCGGGATGTCTGGGCGAAGGATATCCGGCGGGTACCGTTGAGATAAAGGAGATAGAAATGTCAAAGCAGATTACCATCAATACAAATACTTTGAATCGGGATATCAGCGCGCTGCGGTCGCATCTGCAGGCAATCGAGCAGGATCTAGGAAATATGTATTCGGCGGTTCGCAGGCTGGACGCTATGTGGGAGGGACCGGCCAACGAAGCCTTTCGGGCGCAGTTCGAGTCCGATCGAAAAAGCATGGAAGAATTGTGCAAAACAATCCGCCAGATTATTGAATGTATGGAGTTTGCGAAAAACAAATACAATCAATGCGAAACCAATGTAGAGAGCATCGTTCAATCGATTCGCGTATAGGAAGGAGCGGGCTATGGCAGGAATTGGAAGCTATCGGGTGCTGGTGACGCCGGAACAGCTAACTGCACAGGCGAATGAGGTGCGGCGTCTGGGACAGAATATGCGAACCCATTTCAATGAAATCGCAAACACCGTCACGCGCAGCAGAGGCTATTGGATCGGCGAGGGCGGAGACGCGCATCGCAGGCTCTATGAAAGCCAAAAGGAAAATGTCAACAAGATGTTGGCGAGGCTGATGGAGCATCCGGACGATCTGACGCAGATTTCCGCGAATTACAAACAGGCGGAAAAATCCAATCAGGCGAGGGCGCAGGCCTTACCGAATAATCTACTATAGGAGGAGCGGATATGGCTTCGAGAGCAAGCATTGAATTTGATTTCATACAGGCCAAGCGGAGTGCGGATAGTCTGGATCAGTTGGCGGGTCAATTGGAACGGCTCGCGGAAGACGAGTTATCGACAAGCCTGCACAACATTCGGTCGCATTGGACCGGAAGGAGTTCAGAAGCGTACGCACAAAAAGGGCATAGGCTGCAGGAGCAGATACGTTCTTCCGCAAAAAATCTCCGCAATGTCGCGACCGATATCCGGGAGACGGCTCAGCGGATGTACGAAGCGGAGATGCGGGCCAAGCAGATTGCGGAGACGCGGACATCCGGCTGATTCGAAAAAAATGGTAGCGGAACAGACAAAAATGGTTTGGATCAGTTCAGCCAAACAGAACAAACAAATATG
>JAFUXY010000402.1 GCA_017477005.1 Lachnospiraceae bacterium
GCCGCTATGTGCATTTAGGCACCGGGAATTACAATGACACGACGGCGAAGATCTACACGGATTGCGGGCTATTCACCGCGTCAGAGCTGTACGGGGAGGATGCCACGGCGGTATTCAATATGCTTTCGGGCTATTCCGAACCCGAGATGTGGAACCGCCTGGCCTGCGCGCCGATCTGGCTTCGCAAAAAATTCTACGCGCTGATCGATCGGGAGACGAAAAACGCGAGGGAAGGGCGGCCCGCGAAAATTATCGCCAAGATGAATTCGCTGTGCGATCAAAAGCTGATCGAACGTCTGTACGAGGCTTCGTCGGCCGGTGTCGAGATCGATCTGGTGATCCGCGGCATCTGCTGCCTGAAGACCGGGATTCCCGGAGTCAGCGAGCATATTCGGGTCAGCTCGATCGTCGGTGAGTTTCTGGAGCACAGCCGGATCTTTTATTTTTATAACGACGGCGACGAAGAGATCTATATGGGGTCGGCGGACTGGATGCCGCGCAATCTCAACCGCCGGGTGGAGCTGATTTTTCCGTTGGAAAACGAGGAGGTCCGCGCCAAGGCGAAGCATATTTTGGAGGTGCTGCTAAGCGACAACAAAAAGGCCTGGTATCTTGGGGCGGACGGCGAGTACAGCCGGATCGACAAGCGCGGCAAGAAGCTCGTCAGCGCGCAGGAGACGTTTTGCCGGGAGGCGACGAAGGCGGCCAAAAAGGAAAAGAAGGGAAAGCCCGAGAGGGTGTTCGTCCCGATGGATGGGTCGAAGGCAGGGGAATTCTGAGCTTTTTCAGGTTGTCCACAAAGTTATCCACAAAATCGCCTACTTATCAACTTGTGGTGTGGATAAAAAAATATACAATATCTTGTGGAAAAGGCTTGCATTTTTCAAACAATGGTGTTACTATACTATATGGTAACACACACCAAAGCAAGGGTTATTTCCTTGCCCTGACAGTCCACACAACTGTCAGATCGTAGACCTGAATAAAGGAATACGGGAAAGAGGCCGTCCACACAGCGGTCTCTTTTCTTGTTTATCAGCAAGTTGGGGATTTTATCACCCCTTCTCGATGGAAAAAGGTGGATTTTCCCTTGACAGGGTAGGGGGAATGTGGTATCGTTTCTTGTGGTGAGCGAACAAAGTCTGTTTTGTCGTTTACCTTTAGTCGCTAACAAGCAGAGTGATCCACTCTCACCTGACCGCGGCCGGTATTTCGGAGACGCTGAGTAAGGCGGTTTCCGGGCTTGCGTTTCAGTGTTCATACAAGACGACTTTTTCTTCAGCCAATAGCAGGATACTGTGTTCGGTGTAGAAAGGGAGTTTTTGTGATGATTTTGGTGGAGGGCTTTGCTGTCCACTTTTTTGTGTGAAATTTATGGAGGTGTTATTATTAGCAAGATGATGGTCAACGAACAGATCAGAGATCCGCAGGTTCGTCTGATCGGTCCGGACGGGGAACAGCTAGGTATTATGTCTGCGAGAGAGGCCCAGGCAAAGGCTTACGATGCAGATTTGGATTTGGTCAAGGTGGCGCCGAATGCCCGACCGCCGGTTTGCAAGATTATCGATTATGGAAAATATCGATACGAGTTGGCGAGAAAGGAGAAGGAGGCCAAGAAAAAGCAGAAGACCATCGAGGTCAAGGAAATCCGTATTTCTCCCAATATTGAAGCCAATGATCTAAACACCAAAATGAATGCGGCGAGGAAATTCCTGTCAAAAGGAAACAAGGTCAAGATTACCTTGCGGTTCCGCGGACGGGAAATGGCGCATATGCAGCAGACGCGCCATGTGTTAGACGATTTTGCCAATCAGCTTTCGGATATCGCCATTGTGGAGAAACCCGGAAAACAGGAAGGCCGCACCATCAGTATGGTGTTGAGCGAGAAAAAATCATAGAAGGAGGTAGTCGATCATGCCGAAAATGAAGACAAAAAGAGCGGCTGCAAAGCGGTTCAAAAAGACCGCCACAGGAAAGCTCAAGAGGAACAAAGCGTACAAGAGCCATATTCTGACGAAGAAGTCCACAAAGCGCAAGAGAAATCTTCGCCATGCAACGATGACGGACAGCACCAATGTAAAGAACATGAAGAAGTGTATGCCCTATTTGTGATAGACGATCATTTGTTCGTTTAGGAATTGTTCAAAAAAGACAAGGAGTGTTATACGGTTGTTTTTGAACAGTCCCTTACATTATTCAGGAGGATTATTATGGCTAGAATAAAAGGCGGTTTTAAGGCCAGAAAGAGACACAACAAGGTATTGAAGCTCGCGAAGGGCTATCGAGGCGCGAGGTCGAAGCAGTATCGGATCGCAAAACAGTCCGTGATGCGGGCACTCAATTCATCCTATGCAGGACGCAAGCAGAGAAAACGTCAGTTCCGTCGTCTTTGGATCGCGCGTATCAATGCGGCTGCGAGATTGAGCGGTATTTCCTATAGCCGTTTTATGTTTGGATTGAAGCAGGCGGGCATCGACCTCAATCGCAAGATGCTTGCGGAGATGGCGGTGAATGATGCGGAAGGCTTCGCAAAGCTGGCGGAGATTGCCAAAGAAAAGGCGTGAGGAAAGGGGTTTTGTTCCGCCTACGGAACAGAGCCGATGGAAATGCAATAGAAAAACAGGGGAGTCCGGGGATACGGGCTGAGATATGGATGGTGTCCATGACCCTTTTACCTGATCCGGTTCATACCGGCGTAGGGAGTTATACAGACAGACGACAGCGCTCCCAGGGTATTTTGGGAGCGTTTTTCGTGTTTTTTAAGGGAAACACTGATTTAATCATATTTCCTCAAAAACCATGCACACAAATCGCATAGGAATGCACTTCGTGCAGCGATTTGGCGCAAAGGAAACGCTTTATCAGCGTTTCCTAATAATAATTCAGGAGTGATTCGTGAAAGAGAAAATAAAAAAATATGGTACGCAAAACGGCCCTGCGCTCGTGGCGGTGCTGTGTCTGCTCGGGGTCTGGCAGTTGGTATGTATGGCGGGGTGGCTGCCGCCTTATCTGCTTCCATCCCCGGTGGCTGTTGTAGAGGCGCTGTTTGAGGATGCACCGCTTTTGGTGCAGCATAGCGTTGTCACGCTGCAGGAAGCGTTCTGGGGGCTTTTGTCCGGTGTTGTTTTGGGCTGTGTATTTGCGGTAGTTATGGATGCGTTCGAGGGGGTGTACAAGGCGCTATACCCGATCCTTGTGATCACGCAGACCATCCCAACGGTGGCGATCGCGCCGCTTTTGGTGCTGTGGTTTGGTTATGAGATGCTGCCCAAGATCGTGCTGATCGTACTGGTGACTTTTTTCCCGGTGACGGTGGGCGTGCTGGCGGGCTTCAAATCGATCGACGAAGATCAGATACGATTGTTTCGATCGATGGGCGCCAATCGGTTTCAAATTTTGGTGTATTTGAAATGGCCGTCGGCCTTGTCGGAGTTTTTTTCGGCGCTGCGGATTGCGGTGGCGTACTCCGTGGTGGGGGCAGTTATCGCCGAGTGGCTGGGCGGATTTTGGGGATTGGGTGTGTATATGATCCGTGTGAAAGCGGCCTTTGCCTTTGACAAGATGTTTGCGGTCATTATCCTGATCTCCGCAATCAGCCTTTTGCTGATGAAGGCAGTGGATTTTTTGCAGAAAAAAAGCATGCCATATTTGTACATGGAGTAACGTAACGGAACAGATATAATATATAAAGAAAGGGAGAAGCGATGAAAAAACGAATGGTAGCGATAGCAATGATGGTTTCTGTGAGCCTGTCTTTGTGGGCTTGCGGGACAGGGACACAGGGAGGAACGGCGGTATCAGAGGAAGAAAGCGCGGATGGAGTTGGCGCGGAAGCCGGAGAAGAAAGCGCAGATGGAGCCGATGAGGAAGCCGGAGAGGATGCAAGTGCGGATGGAGCGGATGCGGAAGGCGGCGAAGATTCTAGCGCCAAGGATGCGGCTTCGAAGGAAGAAATTACATTCGTACTAGATTGGACACCGAACACGAATCACACCGGCATCTACGAAGCCATTGAAAAAGGCTATTATGCTGACGAAGGCTTGGAGGTATCCGTGGTTCAGCCGCCAGACGATGGAGCGGAAATGCTGGTGGGTTCCGGGAGAGCGGAGTTCGGTGTCAGCTTTCAGGACACGTTGGCCTCGGCGCTGGTCGGGGATTATGCGCTCCCGATCCAGGCGGTGGCAGCGATCGAACAGCACAACACCTCCGGCGTGCTTTCCCGAGAAGGAGAGGGGATTACGAGTCCGGCCAAGCTCGAAGGGAAAAAATACGCGACCTGGGGACTGCCGATCGAAAATGCGATGATGCAGAATGTCTTGAAGGCAGACGGCGGCGATTTTGACAAGGTAGAGGTCATCCCCACAACGGTCACGGACGAAGCGTCGGCGCTTTCCTCCCACACCTATGACGCAATCTGGGTGTACTATGGCTGGGCGGGCATTGGCTGCAATGTGGCTGGCGTGCCGACGGATTTCTGGGCGTTCAAGGACGTCAACCCGGTCTTTGATTATTATACGCCGGTGCTGATCGCCAACAATACATTTTTGGAGGAACATCCGGACACGGCGAAGGCTTTTTTGCGGGCGACGGCCAAGGGCTATGAAGACGCGGCGTCCGATCCGGAGGAAGCGGCGGAAATATTGATGAAGGAAAATCCTGAATTGGCGGACAATCCAGAGCTTGTCAATCAAAGCCAGGAATATCTATCGAAGGAATATATTTCCGACGCCGATCGCTGGGGTGTATTCGATGCCGACCGCTGGAATGCGTTCTACCAGTGGCTCAATGAAAACGATTTGGTAGATGAAAAGATCCCGGAGGATTTTGGGTTTACGAATGAGTATTTGCCGGAGTGAAGGAATGCTTCATCGAAAGGAGACGGGCGGCGTATGAAGATGCTTGAGGTAAAGCGGGTTTCAAAAACCTTCGGGGAGCACCGGGTGCTGGATCCGATTTCTTTCTCGGTCGATGAGGGAGAGTTGGTGTGTGTCGTGGGGAAAAGCGGCTGCGGAAAATCTACCCTGTTTCATATTATTGCGGGACTCCTTTCGCCGGACAGCGGGGCCGTGTTTTTGGAAGGAGAGGAAATTACCTCAAAGTCCGGACGGGTCAGCTATATGCTGCAAAAAGATCTGATGCTGCCGTTTCGCACGATCGAAGATAATGTGATCCTGCCGCTGGTGCTGCAGGGGATGAAGCGCAGCAAGGCCAGAGAGAGGGCGGCGCCGCTGTTTGAGGTATTTGGGCTGGCGGGGATGGAGAAGCGTTGGCCATCCCAGCTTTCCGGCGGAATGAAACAGCGGGCGGCGTTGATGCGGACCTATTTGTTTTCCGCCAGGGTGGCGCTGCTCGACGAGCCGTTTTCCGCCCTGGATGAGCTGACGAAGGCCGATATGCACGACTGGTATCTGGGGATCATGAATCAGATCCGCTTGTCCACGCTATTCATTACGCATGACATTGACGAGGCGCTGATCCTGGCAGACCGGATTTTGCTGTTGGGCGGACAGCCTGCCGTGATTTTGGATGAAATTGTTCTTCCGAAGCGAGAGGAACGGGGGGCGGATTA